>CAIYET010000627.1 GCA_903925285.1 Candidatus Hydrogenedentota bacterium
CCGATAGAAACTCTTCGCCCGAAGACCATGGCGACGGCAATACGCGATGCCCGACACCCCGCTCGAAGCCTGAGCCTCCACCTGCCCACGCCACTGTTCACGGAGCCACCTGCGACTACGCCTGCACTTGCGTTGCGTCTCTATCACTTTCCTCGACCTCCGCGCTTGATGAGGTCATTCTCCCATACGCGCGTCGAAATGGTAAGACGCCGTTCACTGGACGTTTACTTACGGAAAGCATAATTGCACGGGACCATTTATGGCAAACATGGAAATAGTCAATGAATGAATGCGCCCTATCGATCATTTGGCAATACGGGGAACGGAGTGTTCGCGTGGTCGTTCCCGAGTCACTGCTCATGAAGGGCGAGACGTTTCTACGTTCCGAGGAGCTTGAGAGCGGTGGCCGCAAACAAGCAACTGTCGGAGCGGAACCGAACCAGGCCGCAGCGGACAAGCAGCCGCCGCCTAATTCCACGTCGGCGCACGGCGTGGCAGATGCTTTGCCGGTAGGAACATCGCTGGGCACCATCGTGTCAAAGTACGTTGCTTGCATGAAAACGAGGCGCACGCGCCATGGCTTCACGGCCGATCTGTCGTATCTTCGCGGAATCTTCGGTCCGGTTTGTGCGGAGTTGGAACGCAAGAGAACGAACGCGCGGCGCGGGAAGGTCAAATTGGGTCAAGAGCTTCGTGAGCCTCACATTGAGGCCACGTGCCTCGAAGAAATCACGACTTCGCAGATCGCCGACTTCATTCGCGAGAGCGTCCAGCGTTATGAACTTCAGGCCAAGACGGCCAACCGGTTCAGGGAAGTATTTCACCGGCTGTTTTCATGGGCCATGGACGAAGGTGGCGTTCGCATGCCGGGGAATGTAAACCCGGTTGACAAGGTGAAGCGGTACAAAGAAAGCGCACCCCAGATTCGTTTCCTGTCACTTGAACAGATAGATGAACAATTCGATGTGTTGAAAGGCTATCCTGTCTTGCGCACTCTCGTGGCCGTCTACATCTACGCCGGCCTTCGGCGCGAGGAAGGACTATGGCTCACGGCGGAGGACATCGATCTGAATGCAGGCAAGTACGGCATCATACGGGTCCAAGCCAAGACGGTTAATGGCGAATCATGGGAGAGCAAGACCAAAGTCAACCGCGTGGTGCCCATCAGCAGTGCATTACGGGAGTTTCTCGACAGCTATAAGAGGCCGGAGGTGCTGGCTCCCTGGTACTTCCCATCGCCCAACGGCAAGCGCTGGCATCCAGACAACCTCTCCAAGACATTACGACGTATTAACCGCGCGGCAGGCTTTCCATGGAGTTCACTTACGTTCAGGCACACATTTGGGACGTTGTTGGCCGCAAAAGGTGAGAGTCTGTATAAAGTTTCCACGCTGATGGGCAACTCGCCAGACATCTGCCGCCGACATTACGCAACCCTGACTCCCGAAGCGTTGACCCAGAGCGTCGAGTTTGACGAAAGACGCAAAGGGTCTGTGGCGGTCGAAAAGTGAAGCCGCCACGCAGGGCTCCGGTTAAGCCAAAACTTCGAAAGCCTTAAGACCACATGAATAAGGCGATCGTTGAATACACCGC
>CAIYET010000628.1 GCA_903925285.1 Candidatus Hydrogenedentota bacterium
GCGAATTCTTCCTTGGCGCGCTGTTCGTCGGTGTAGGTCCAGTTGAAGATTTGCTCTTCGATAAACTCACCCGTGGCCAGCGCCCGGAATGGCGTGCCGGAGAGGTAAAGATACGCCTTGGTCGTGATCGGCAGGAACTCGGTTTCCTTCTCGGAGAGCACGCCGAGATCTTCATTAACGTCTTCTAAGCTGGCCGCGTATTCAAGCGTGGCCTCCTTCTTGGCCACAGTATCTTCCTCGCCTTCGAACAACTCTTTAGCGGTCTCCCGCCAGGCGCCAAAGTGGTATTCGTCGAAAATCACTAGATCCCATTGCTCCTCGTGGAGCCATTCATGCTTTGACTTGATGTTCCCCGCCGCATCGCGGCCCAGAAGGTCTTGAAAGGATCCGAAATAGACCACTGGCTTTTTGCGGTCAATCTTGGTGGGGTCATTTTCTGAGTTGCGAGAAAGGTACTGCCAGCTGTTGAAGTCAGCGTGCGACTCGAGGTCTGTCTGCCACGCGTCTTCGACCGCAGGCTTGAAAGTCACCACGAGCACCCGCTTGGCACCCAGCTTCTTGGCAAGCTGGTAGGCAGTGAATGTCTTGCCGAAGCGCATCTTCGCGTTCCAGAGGAAGCGCGGCACCGCGTGTATATCTTCCTGCCAGATCGAGTGGAAGTAAGCGTGCGTCTTGCGCACTGCCTCGACTTGCTCTCGACGCATCGCGAATGTCTCGTGATGCGTGCCGGTGAGTTGCTGGCCGGTCCGGAGTTCGGTGAGGACAGTCCTGACATTGGCAATCGAGCACCGCATCCATTCCAGCTCAGCCTTTGCAAAACCCCTCTTGGCGAGCGCCGTGCGCACTTGGTGGTCAGTGAAGATCGTCCCGTCGTCTCGTTCAGAGGACTCGTCCAGCTCGATCTTGACGTTCTTGATCGCGGCGGTTTTGGTCTGCTCAGCGATACGTTGCTTCACATCGCGCGTCGTCTGGCCTACCTTGAGTAGACCCTTGTGCGCCTTGTCGTCAATGGAGTAGGCGTAGATGCGTGGCCGAACTACGGGCCGCGACGCAAGGATCTCTTCAATAGTGGGATTACTCATCGCTCACATCCATGGGGCGAATCATTGACTCGATGTATTCGATTTCTTCAGGGGTGATCCGATACTTCTTGTAAAGCATCGCGTCAGTCCAAGTCTTGTCCCACGTTTGCTGCGGAACCCAGGAATAGGTTGAGCGCAGGGCATGCTGGGTGATCTTTCGCAGCGACACAAGGAATCTGAAGAAGCGAGTCTGGATGTACGAATGCATGCTCGCCGCGGCCTTCTCGGATTCAAACGGGCCGGCAACGAGGTATGTCTGGGTACAGGCGGAATCTGGCGAAGCGATGATCGGCGGGCCAAGGACAATCGCAGGAACAGCTCCGCGCTCGCCGTAGGCCTCTGGAAGAAGAACTTTCCAGGGCGGGATGAGATGGCGGTTCTTCTGGATAGATTGATCTTTGATCCACGCGGTTATACGGCGCCCGCGCAATGTCAGGTAGAGCTTGATAGATTTCTTTGTCTTTGTTTCCGAGTAATCAGCGAAATTCGTGGCCAGCCCGAACGGCGTGTCTCCACTGATGATTTGCTCCATCGTCGGCTCGTTCTTGGCGAGGACTTTCTGAAGGATGCCCAGCGCCCAGGTATCCCGCACGAAAATGTCATAATCATCCAGCTTCCGCTCGATGGTCGACAGTTGTTCGTCGCCTTGGACGAGGGTATATCGACAAAGTCCCGTCGTATCGCGATCCCAAAGGAAATAACCGACGCCACCTTCAAAGTCGACCCCGGGAAAAGCCGTGCTCATCTTGGTGTAATCAACGAAATCCCGAATATGACCGCCGGTCAGCATGCGATCACGGAACTCATCCAGGCCGCGTCCGCCGGCGAGCCAGCGTGACGGGATGACCATGACGAGAAACCGAGGCTCAAGATTCATCGCTTGCTCAACGAAGAGCGGGTAGATCGATGAGTCGTTTGTCCCGCCGCCCCCGCCTTTCAGTTGGTAGGGCGGGTTCCCGATAATTACGTCAAATTGCATATCTTCTCCAAACAGCTGGCCAACCCTGGTCTTGATGTCGTCCGTATGAATGAACGCGTAGGCGTGTGTTTCAAGGGCTGCCCCGCGGTCAAAGATCAACTTGCTTGCACCACAGTAGGAGCACTTATCCTCGACCCACGTGTGCTTCGTACGCTTAAACCAGACATTGCCTGCATCGCTGGTAAATGACTTCTTGGCTATGGAGTGCTCGCCCTTGGCGTGTTTAGAGCAATAGACGCTCCGGCGGGAAAGCAGGCTTGTAAGATTCGTGATGCCGATCCCGAACACCTGGTTTGTCAGTATATGGCTGACACGTTCGACAAGGTCCGGGATTTCTTCTGCTAGGCCTTTCGTGAGGCGGCTGGTGATCTCGCGCAGGAACACGCCTGACTTCGCGCAAGGGTCCAGGAACCGTACTGAGCTGTCCGCCCAGAGGTCTGCGCCGTCGTTGCCGGCTGCCCACGCCTCGGCAAGGGTGTCGAGCATCCTGTTAGCGAACTCGGGGGGCGTGAATACTTCATCGTTCGAAAGGTTCGCAATGCAAGTTAGTACGTCCGGGTTGCGACCTCTGAGCGAAAAGCTGGCCTGACCGTTCATACAGCTTCCTCCGGCGCTTCGCCGGGGGCGGCGCAGGCAAGCTCGCGCACCGTCATCGACGGGTAGGTTTTGTGAGGCGTGAAAATCTCATGCTTGCCCAAGTGGGCGAAGAGCGAGTCTTCGGCACTGAACGCCGACATTTGAGTAAGGATGTCAAAGCGGAAGTCGCGACGCTGGAATTTCCCTTTTCCTAGGTAGCCCCATTCAGCAAACGTGATCGTCTGGTTATCACTGGCGCGCATTGTCAGAGCGTCGCCATGAACCAGGTTCTGCGACAGCACGTAATAGGCGGCTCGATAAAGATCGTCCGTCTCGCTGAGATCCAGATAGTCAGCAAGGACGTCCAGCATGTTCGCGCGGCACTCGGCGATGTTGTCCGGCAGGATCTCGATCCCATACATGCACATCACAGCAAGAAGCGCGAAATGCTGTTTTTCAAAGTCGGACTTTTCGTACTTGAGTTCAACGGCAGCGAGCTTGCGCTTCAGGGCTGGGACAAGGAAATTCCCGCTCCCGCAGGCTGACTCCAGGAAACGGGAATCGATGCGCTCGGTTTCACCCTTTACGGTGTCGAGCATCGCTTCGACGAGCCAAGCGGGAGTAAAGACCTCGCCATGGTCGGTGACGCGTTTTCGAGACTTGATCAGATTCATGGGCAAACGGATGCTGAGTACCGCTTGTAGCCGTGCCGACGACGGCCGATGGCGTACGACGCGTTTCCTCGTGGCATTTGCGGGCGAACGTTCGACATACCCGATGTTCTTCTTTAAATATTCCCACATTATGCCTGATACCTATGCTGTGCGTGGCTCAATGCAATCCTCTGAAGCTGGGCGGCAGCTATTTGTGGAATCGAGCAATGGCAGTCCCTTGGCCGACAGTTCCCAGTGGCAGATTCAGGCAATTCAAATATTACCAAACATATGCGCACCTTATTTTCAGTCTGCCGCCCGTTGATCCTCCATAGTTCGCGTTAGCATCCTCCATAAAACCAGAACGTATGCCAACACGAACTCAACAACCTACGCCCCGTAAAACATTGTATTTCAATGGTTTAAAAATTCCGCACTAAAACCACGAAGTAAGGAGGTTTCGAGAAAAACGGCCTATAAGAGCGAGAAAACGAGCAAAAACGGGGATTTTTAGTCTGGCGAGGTGCAGAGTTATATACGAAAAACCCCGCAAACACTGGCGTGTAGCGGGGTTATCGTATTGGCTAAAGAGAGTTAGCGAAGGTGTTTCTGGCGGGCCATAAGGTATGCCAACGAAAACTGTCTTAAGGCAACTTATTGATTATAAATCATAATTTTTCAATCGCCGCCGTTGATAGCCATAAGGTCAGGGGGGAATCTGGTAGCCGCTCGAATTCATAACGTTCATACCATCCTCGGGCCTGCTCATCCTTGGCATCTACGATGACACCAATCATTCCAATCTCGGCAGAAAGGCGCAAGCAACGTTGCAGAGCGTCTGCCAGGAGCAACTCACCGAGTCCTTGCCGCTGGTGGAGCAATGCCACTGCGAGTCGGGCCAAACGCGCGACAGGCAGCGGGAAATTCGGGAAGCGACCGAGATACTTGACTGGCAAGTTTTCCTTGCGGATGCCAGACATGGCCAAACTGTAGAAGCCAAATATCGCTGCCCCTTCGGCGGCAACATAGGTCCGACTGACATTGGCTTCGGCGTGCTGACGAGCAAACCGGCGCAAGTATTCGTCAAGTGCATCGACACCGCAGGAAAAGGCTCGACGATCATGGCCAGGCGCCAACGGTTCAATACTTCCGGAGAAACCGGGAATCACGGCTTTCCTTGTTGCCAATCACGATGACGCTTGATGGCAGCGGACAGCATCGGCCTCTGCTTGTCCGCATTGTCCAGCGCTTTGGCAAA
>CAIYET010000629.1 GCA_903925285.1 Candidatus Hydrogenedentota bacterium
AGAGCCAACTCATGAACGGATTCGTTCGGGTCCAAACCACCGTTTTCCATGTCAACAACCCTCCGGTCAGTTCGTGCGTTCAGAATATCGGCTTTCACTGCGTGCTTTCCAGAAAGCGGAAGGAGGTGGATGGGCATTTCAGTTCACGACTCCCTGGAGTTGTTACCCGCTCGTGAATGCAAAGTTTTATATGCCGCCCCCATTTTACTCGTGAAGCACGGTGTATCCGAGGTGGGGCTATTGAACGTCCAGGCGTATCTGCGATGTCGCAAAGATGAATTGAGAAAGGAAGCGGGGATCGTAAAGAACTTCTCCGTATTCGATTTCAGTTACATTCCCGCCCAGCCTGTGATGCGCGACGAGAGCAAGGTTCTTATTGACGCCATACTGCGGTACGACCATTCCGGGATACCGAAGAACCTCGCGATTTTCGGAAGCCGGGGCAGCGGCAAGACCCTCATGGTCCGCTACCTGGCCAAGGAGCTTCGCAACGAGACAACCCTACGCATCCTCTATGCAAACGTCCGCAATCACAACACGAGCTTCAAAGTGCTCACCCATCTACTAAAAGTCCAGACCCGCGGGGCTTCGCTGGATGAACTTTTCGAGAGATTCCGGCAGGCCCATCCGGTCAAGACGGTTGTGGTGCTGGACGAGATCGACCTGATGAGCGCCAAGGACCGGCAAACAGAGATCCTTTATCGCCTGTCCCGAAGCCGGAACAACTACATGGTCGTCTTGCTCTCGAACAGTCCCCGCCTTATCCATGTAATCGATCCCTCCGCCAGAAGCACGCTTCAGCCGGAGATCGTCCATTTCCGGAACTACGACGCCGAGCAGATATTCCAAATACTCCTTGCCCGCGCGCAACAGGGGTTACGGTGGTATGAGGAGGAGCAGCTTCGGCAAATCGCAGCCCTGACCACGCGCAACACGAACTCGGACGTGCGTGTGGCCATCAAGAGTCTGTTCTACACCGCCACCGAGCCCAACCTCGCTGCCGAGCAGGCGTTTGATCGGGCCAGCAAAGACGTGGTCGTGGATGTCATCCGCGACCTCAACGACAAGAGCCTTCTCATCCTGGAGAGCGCGCGCCGCACGCGGAGCGGATTTGTAAAGGAAATCTACCAGTGTTACATGCGTTTGAGCGAAACGCACGGGGAGATCCCCTTTTCCTACATGCATTTCTACAACAATCTGAGCTACCTCCAGTCCTGCGGCCTTATCCTTCTTGTGTCTACCAAGGTGGCGCGCACGTATACCAACCGCATCCGTCTTCTGTTCGACCCCGCGATCGAGGCCGAGACATACCGTCAACGATTTGCATAGGCCGCCGGGTTGAATCTTCTGGAGGGTGTGGAGTTTACACGTCAGGGATATCCAATCCGCACATAGACTTCTTTCTTCTTCTTCTTCTTCTTCTTCTTCTTCTTCTTCTTTTCTATATTGAAAAGAAAAGAAGAGAGAAGAGAAGGTAATCAGTAATCGTGGTCGGCCTTCACGCGTAAACTCCGCACTCCGGTCCAGTCCGCGTGCAATACCACCATACGCCCGTCCCGCCGTATGGCCGCTACGTCACGAACACGCGGTCTCCACACAAACCGAAAAGTTAATATACTACCTATGCACTTCCTCCCCTTATAACTTATTTCCTGGCATTTTTTGTCTCTGCAAAGCAGCGCGTTTGCGCTCATGCGGAGGCTTCGATGCCATGAACCAATAGGGCTATAGCAGTTTCGGCACCCGTAAGGGAAGTCCGGCTGACGCCCACATTTTCCATCGAAAGGAGGTGTAGTTGAACAATCGAGACCGATTCAGGTCTCCGGCGGATAACTCCGTCGTCAACCCCAATATTGGGAGCGAAAGCTCTCACTGTTTCTGAATGCATAACAACCCAAATCAAAGAAAGGAACAACGTTATGGTTATTCGAACGCAATGCAAGAAATGCGGCGCGACGATCAAACTCGATTTCGGCAATCTGACCAAGGATGAAGCCTTGGCTGTCGCCGAAAAGATGGACCGAACGCCGCGCGAGTGTCCAGGACAACATACGGAACTCGAAGGATTCCGCAAACTCTGGTCCTTAGACGACGCCATTCACCGGGCTTACGACCTTGGTGAAGGCGAAGAACCCGAGCCAGTTATCTCGGACAAGGAATACGTTGAAGGTCTCCTGGCCGAGGGCAAGGAAATCATTGACGGCGGCTGCAACACCGTGCCGGAACTGAATTTGCCCCGCCTCCACGATTATCCCAATCTGGACCACATGGGCTTCGGCAACTTCAAGAACACAACCCACCTGTTTCTCCGCTGCGATAGCCCATGCGGGAAGCGTTTCTACGAACGTTTGGTACGGGAATCCGCGCACCGCACCACTATTCATGCCTGATCGCTTCCGCCTCAATCCTCGCAGTATCTCGCGACAACCGTGACTAAACCGCAGTTGTCCATCGCCGTATGACCGCTCCAACGCACCAAGGTACGTCCGTACCGCGGTTCGCACATCTTTTCACACCATGCAATCGGCCCGACAGGACAACCATGGCCTGTCGGGCCTCAACTACAAAAGGAGATGAATAACATGAAGGTTTACGGACATGCACAAGAAGTAGGGCAACGCATCGTGGAGGCGTTCCAACACCCGGATACGCTCCCGCAAGCGCTTGCTCCGATTTTCATCCATCGAAAGGATGATGTCCCGTGCCGGAAATGGTCCTGGCACAACCAACTCATCGGGGCG
>CAIYET010000630.1 GCA_903925285.1 Candidatus Hydrogenedentota bacterium
ACAGCCTAAAGCCTAAAGCCTAAAGCCTTCTTTTTACGAAAGAGGGACACCTTATGACTTCGCGTGAGCGCGTGCTAACGACATTGCGCGGCGGCCAAGCCGACCGCGTGCCGGTTTCGACGTACGAACTGGTGGGATACAACACGCATGCCTTCGAGAACAAGGATCCATCCTATCGCGCGCTGATGGACGTCATCCGCGAGAAGACGGACTGCCTCGCGATGTGGGGACCGGGCTCGAACGGGCGTTTCCTCGAATCCGCGTATCCAGTCGAGATTTCGGGCAGCGAGACGCGCGACGGCAATGCCACCGAGTACCATCAGACCCTCGATACGCCGAAAGGCACGCTCACGCGCACCTATAAGGTCTTCGACAATATCCATACAACGTGGGTCACGGAACATTGGTGCAAAAGCCTCGATGACGTTGACAAGGCGCTATCCGTGCCGTATGAGCCGGTCTCTTACGATGCCTCGGACCGCGCGCGCATCGATGGGGAAGTCGGCGACCGCGGTATCGTCATGGACGGGCTTTCGGACCCGCTTTGGATGGCCGCAGACCTCATGGAATTTGGTCAGTACACCGTGTGGGCGCTTTCCGAGACGGAGCACTTCGCACGCACCGTCGCGATCCTCCACGAGCGGTGTATGGAAAACCTTCGCCGCAATCTCGCAACAAACATTTCGGACCTGTACCGGATCTGCGGCCCCGAATATGCCACGCCGCCATTCCTGCCGCCCGCAATGTTCGAGCGGTTCGTCGTGCCGTACGTGAAGGAGATGATCGACCTGCTACACGAAAAGGGCGCGCTTGCGCGGTTCCATTGCCACGGGCGCATCGGACAAGTGCTCGACATGATCGTCGCGACCGGCGCGGATGCGACCGACCCTTGCGAAGCGCCGCCGGACGGCGACATCGAATTCGCAGATATCAAACGCCGCGTCGGCGACCGGCTATGCCTCTGCGGCAACCTCCAACTCAAGTTGCTCGAACACGGCTCGCGCGAAGACGTTCGCCGAGCGGTAATCGCGTGCATGGAAGCCGCCAAGGCCGGAGGCGGATACATCATCCTCCCTACCGCTGCCCCGATTAACACGCCCCTCGCCAAGAAGACCGAGGAAAACTACATCACCTTCATCGAAACCGCCCTCGAATTCGGTGCGTACTGACAAGCTCACATCCAGGTAGATGGCCGACGTTACCGATATGGTTTTGATTTGACTTCACAGCGCGTAATTGCAAAGTGACTATATCACGTACCCACAATCCGCGAGGCCAAGTTGTTCGACCGCAGAGATGGGAAACTCGATCTACTTCCCGGAACTGGTCGAAGTTAGGGCGGGCTACCGGTCCCGCGATTGCACCCACACGCGCGAGCCAGGTTGCACCGTCCACGAATCCGTCGAAACCGGCGAGACATCGGAGGCCCGGTACGCGTCGTACCTGAGAATCCGTGAGAGCCTAAAGCAAGGATGAAATATGAAGGATGAAGGATGAATCATGCGGGGTGCGCGGTGTTTTCATCCTTCATCCTTCGCCTAACCCGTGTTCGCAACGGTAAGCATCGTTCGTTTATACTCGCTTCCATCGATTCCCGCTTAATGGGGTTACATTGATTCTATCAGCCGAATTTTGAAGGAGGTAGAGCGTGCGGAAGACCGATCGGCTCAAGTATGTCCGGCGGTGCTCGGGCTTGGCTAGCGTTATTTTCGGTGGTATGGTAGTACTACAACAAATTGGCGCCACTTTTTGGGGTTCCGCCAAGCCATCAGAATTTCTTGTGTTTTTGGTCGCAGCAGGTCTCTTTGCTTCCGGTATTGTTCAATTGCTTAGAGAGTCACCTGATGTTTGACCGCAACAGGTCTTTTGACCGCATGGGCGGCCAGATGCGCTACGTGACAGCGGATAATAGGGACTTCCTGCTGGCGCTGGTTCGGGGATTAGATGCACAATAGGAAACGCACTGGCACGATATCGTGACCAGGCGGCATGCTTAGGGTGAGTTCTTGCAGCGAACAGACAGCGCACAAAAACATTGAAAGGTTGTCGAATGCGATCCGCGTGTTTCCTATTCATACTCCTCATGTTGCTGTCCATGTCCGGGTTTGCCGGGCCGGGGATATTCACGAGTCCCGACTCTTCCGCTATCGAGCGCGTTGCCGCGCAGGAACTACAGCGGTACTGGTACGCCGTACATAGGCAAGTCTTACCGACCGAGAGCGTGGCGTCCGTTCCGGACAACGCGACGGGGTTTGTCGTTGCGGTCTCGGAGCGTCTGCCGAAAATGGCGCAGGCATGGCCGTTTGGCCTCGAAGTTCCGCACGATGACGGCTTTATCCTTCAAACGGTTTGCGACGGTAAGCAGGCGCTCGTCGTCGTCACTGCGCTTACGCCGTCCGGCGTGCAGAACGGCGTGTACGGTCTTCTCGAAAAACTCGGATTCGGTTTCTACTTCGGCGGCGACACGCTGCCCGCCACGACGCTGTCGCTCGAAGAGATCGTCGCGAGAGGTTTGCACGTATCGAAGACGCCGGTCTTTGCCATCCGCGGCACCTTGCCTTGGTACAACTTCTTCGACAGCCCAACGGCATGGGAACTCGCCGACCACAAGATGTACATCGACCAGTTGATCAAGATGCGCTGCAATTTCGCAGGGTTCCACACTTACGACTCGGAACCGTACGCCGCGTACGAATACAATGGCCGCCTCGTCGAAGGCGAGCCGTTGATCAATACCTCGAAACCGACCTGGGGCACGCAGTCCATGGCTACGGACAAGTTCTTCGCGGGCACGGGGCGCTATTTCGATCGCGAATATTTCGGCGCGGCCAGTTCGTTCATCCCGGACCGCGCGCAATCCATCCAGGCCGCGAAAGACGTCTTGCGCCAGTCCTTCGCGTATGCCAAGACGCGCGGCATGAAGGTTTGCCTCGGCTTCGAGATCAACGGCGATCCGCTCGAACCCGACGTGCAGAAGCGCTTCGAGGCGCGATTCAAAAACCTGCTCAACGATTTCCCGATGCTCGACTACGTATGGCTGTGGGAATCCGAAGCCCTTGGTGTGAACCCCAACGTCAGTCCAAATGCGCACACGCTGTGGAAAAGCTACGCCGCGCGGTGGGCGGATGCATTCGTTGGCATCAAGGAACAGGAACGCCGCGAGGAAGGCGTACGGCTGGCGTTGTTCGGACTGCACGCACGGCAGATCCTCAAGGCGCTCAGACCGGACATTCAACTGGTCATGAGCGGCTGGGGCGGCGACCAGTGGCTCCACTGTTCCGACTTCTATCCGGGCATGGACAAGGTTCTGCCGAAGGACATCGTCTTTTCAGCGCTCGACAATATTCAACTTTCGCCAACCGTTAGCCATGCCTACGGCGAACTCTCGCCGGACCGTCAGCGCTGGCCCATCGTCTGGTTCGAATGCGACGGCGATCAATGGATGCCGCAACCGAACCTGCGCGCCGCCGCCAGCGCGTGCCGCGATGCGCTCGCAAAAGGCTGCCAAGGGCTGCTCGGCATCCATTGGCGCACGCGCGGCGTCGAGGAATCCGCGACGTACTGCGCAAAATTCGCTTGGGAGCCGGAACTTACCGTCGAAGGTTTCTGCCAACGCCGCGCAAGCGACTTGTTCGGTCCCGACAAGGCTGGCCTGATGGCCCCGTACCTAATCCGCCTGCAAGACCTCGGCACGCGCTGGGTCGGCGGCGGCGGACAATCGGAATGCGGACCGTTTTCGTGGAGCGCGGACATGCCCGCGAAACGCACCGACCTGGAAGCGATCTCGACGGGATTGCGCGCCATGCTTACACCGCAGAAAGGCCGCGCGCAACACCCGCACGGAAGCCTTGCGCGTGCGGGCTTCCGCAGTGAACTGGAAGACCTTGCGACACAGGTCGATTACGTACTCGCCTACGACCAGGCTTCGTTACTGTTTCTACCCGGCGGTCCGCTCGAAAAACTCATCGAGTCCGAAAAACCGGAAGACATTGCCAGATGCATTCGCGAGTCGCGCTTCGCAGAGAGCCTGCACCTCTACGCGCGGCATATCCGCAACAAGGGCGAACTCGGTATCCTCGCCACCATCAACACCAAGGCGTGGGCGAACCTGCTTCAGCGCGCAAACGTCGAATCCGCCGGGCTCGAAGCCCTTCCCGAATCCATCGAAAAGAACCCCATGCTGCTCGTTCTGCCCGACCGCGTGATTGTGGTCGGCGCGCCGGAAACGCTATCGGCTCAAACTGCGTTTCCGGGAAAAAATCTCCGCGTTACGCTCAAGACCCGGACGCTTGGCGCCAAACGTTTCGAGTCGATACCGCTCGAACGCATGGGACGAACCACGTTTACGCTCGCGTTTCCCAAACAAGGGATAACCCCCTTCGAATACGGCATCGAGGTCAAGGGAAAAGGTGCGCGACTGACATGGCCCGAGGGTTTTCCAAAACGCACGGCAACCGCGAATTCGATCCCGACGTTTCCGACGGCAGTCGTGTCGCCCGAGCGTCCGGCCGAGGTGAAGCCCGTCGTTCCGCACGCCACGGTTGTGCCGGAACGCTTCTGCGTGCGTATCGAATGGGACGCCCGCGACGCAGAAACCTACGCCGTGTCACGCGACGGCAAATCCTTGGCGACCGTCTGCGATGGATGGTTCGAGGATATGGCGCCGCTGTCAGGAAAGGGCATCAGATACACCGTGGCCGCGCGCGACATCGCGACAGGACGCACGTCCACCTCCGAGGTCGCCGTCGACGTACCCGAACTGCCGCTACCCGCGCCGCCCCAACACATCGATGCCACCCCGCGCGCCAATCGCGTCGTGCTCGGCTGGGAAAGCGACGCGCCGAACGCCGCGCGGTATCGCGTGTTCAAATGCGATGCGCGAAACAAGGTCATCCAGGAGATCTACGTTGACGCCGACTACGGCCACTACCTGCAAATGTCCGACCAGGTCGATCCGGGTCACGCATACGCCTATACCGTCGCTGCGGTTGCCCCGGACGGACGCGCCGGCGCCCCCTCGAAGAAGGTCTCCGTCGAGGCGACGCGCGAGCCGCTCAAGCCGGTCCTGGACCTCAAATTCGATGGCGACCAGTTCCTCAAGGGCTTGACCAAACTGGCCGAAAGCGCTCTCGTACTAGGCGGCAAAGGCTGGGCGCAACTGCCACCGCAACCCGAGTGGAATCCGAGCTTTTCGCTCACGCTCGCGTTATGGGTCAAGATGGACCGACTCGACGGCATGCCCGTACTGCTATGCAAAGGCGCATTTCAACAATCCGGCTACTTCCTACAAATCCTCAACCGCCAAATCCGGTTCTACCTCGCCGGCGTCGATACCCTCGACGCAGGCACGCTGCCCGTGGGCAAGTGGGCGCATCTCGTAGCTACCTACGGATTCGGCGAAATGCGCATCTACGTCAACGGTGAAATGCTCGGACGAAAACACGTACAGGGACGCCCGCGCGCAAGCGACGTACCCCTGCTCATCGGACGCTACGGAGCGAACGACGACACCTATTTCGTCCATGGCATGATGGACGATATCCGCATATACGATGTCCCCATGACCGAAACGGAAATATCCACGCTCTACCGAGAGACAAAACGAAAATAGGCCACAACGGATGTAGGTATCGTTCGTTGCGAATCATACATACAACAAAACGATTTTCGGCCTTGATCTTTTGTGAAAGATGGAGCATACTTGTGTTTCTTGCGAAACATTTGTATTTTAACGACGTTTCGCTGCCATTCGTATAATTGTTGTAAACAAATGGTGGATTGGCGGTTACAATGAAATCGATTCGACTGAGCGAACAGGTCTTCTCGGAACTGCCGCCGTCCCTTGCCCATTACATCGATCAGGAACGAAACGTATGGCTCGAATCCATACCTCGCGAGGGAAAGACCCGTTTTCGCGATATCAGGTCGCTGGTGCTCGATATCGATACATTGGCCATCGGACAGCGGTTAATGGCGGAAAACGTCGGGGTCGAGTGGGCGCGCGCCATACAGTATCAGCAGGGTTACGAACTTGGCAAACTGGACGCCGTTCGGCATGACGCCGAGTTCCAGGGCAACGTTCGAATGGCGCTCCAAGCGGCCCCGGTATACCGGCAGGTGCTGGGGTGGTACAGCGCCGAGAATGTCCGATTCGAGTTCGACTTGGGCGCGCGGACCTTGTACCGTGAACTGCTGATTCGCGACAGCATCGAGGCGGAGGCGTATCGTCTATGGGGGACGGATGACCGGCAATGCGCGTGCTGCGCCACGGCAGGCTATCTGGCGGGGCATGCGGCCGGCATCCTCGATGCGCCGGTCCTGACCGTCGAGACCGAATGCGTGGCCAAGGGCGACGCGCGGTGTCGGTTTATCTCGCGTCTCGACCCCGAGTGGGGCGAAGAGGCCGACTGGATTCGGTCCGCGCTGACCATGCCGACGGTACGCGATATCTTGGCGCGACATGAAGAGCAACTGGCGGCGGCGCAACGTGCCGAGCAACGCGCCCGCAGCCAGTTCAACGACCTCAACCGGCGCTTTCGTTCGGACCGCATGCTCGATACGCTCGTCGGGGAATCCGATGCGATGCAGGCAGTTCTGCGTCGCGTGCGCCAAGTGACCGATTGCGATGCGCCGGTCTTGTTGGTCGGCGAATCCGGTACGGGACACGAGACCTTGGCGCGGTCCATTCATTTCGGCGGCGGTCGGCGTGCCAAGCCGTTCGTCGCGTTGGACTGCCTCGGTTTATCGGGGCCTTTGCTCACGCAGGAACTGATTGGCTACGAGCGCGACGGCATTCCGGGCGCCAATCGTCCGCACGCCGGCGCATACGCCCGCGCGCACGGTGGCACGCTCTACATCGGCGAGGTTGCGAACCTGAACCTCGAAACGCAGATGCTGCTGTTGCGTGCGATGCGAGAAGGCGTCGTCTACACGCTCGGTGGCGAGCGTCCGGTCAAGGCCGACGTTCGCGTCGTTGCGGCGACGCGGCACGATCTCGCGCGCAAGACCAAGTCGGGCGAGTTTCTCGAACACCTGTACTACGCGCTGTCCGTGGCGGCGATCCCCTTGCCGCCGTTGCGCGAACGCGGCACGGACATCCTGCGGCTCGCGGACGTGTTCCTCCAGGAGGCATGCGAGCATTACGGGCGGTCCCCGCTTCAATTCGCACGCGATGTGCACGAGGCTTTGCTCGATTGTGCATGGCCCGGCAACCTTCGCCAACTTCGTGCGGCAGTCGAACACGCCGTTATCGTCGCGCAAGACGAAACCATCGAACTGAGCGACTTGCCCGACGAAATCCTGGCGGTACGGTGGACGCGCCCGCAACAAGAATTGACGGAACCCGTCATTCGCGCCGCTCTGGCCCGAACCCACGGCAACCGCATCAAGGCCGCCGAATTGCTCGGCGTAAGCCGGACCAGCCTCTGGCGCGCGATGAAGCGGTTGAAGGTCGAAGGGTGATCTTCAAGCCTTCGCGTTGCTCACAGCCGGTGGCGTTTGGCGTAAACCTTGAGTCGCGTGCCCCAATACATCATCCGTAGCAGCGACAACGCTCCGCCGCCGAACATCGCATCGAGCAATTTCGAGAAAAATTTGTACTTCTTCTTCGAGTACGGATACCAGTTCAGTTCGCTGGCGGTGCTCGACTTGTCGACCATGATCGACTTGATGTTCGAAAACCCATGGAGACCCGGCGCGGCCTTGTACCGCCCGAATCCGCTGTCTTTGATGCCGCCGAACGGCAGGCCGCTGTTGCCTTGCGTGGCCAGCACATTGTTGATGGACACGTTGCCGGTGACGAGGGCGCGCGCGACGCGGTCGGCTCGCGCAAGGTCGTCGCTCCACACGCTCGCGCTCAGTCCAAACTGCGAATCGTTCGCCATTGCGACGGCTTCTTCTTCGGTGCGGAACTTCGATATAGTCATGACCGGCCCGAAGGTTTCTTCCGTCTGGACGCGCATCGTCCCGTCGACATTTGCGACGATGGTCGGCGCGATGCGGTACGTGTTCGGTTCCCGCGAACCGCCGGTGACGATCGTTGCGCCGCGTTCGCGGGCATCGGCGAGTTGCTCTTCGACCGTCTTGATTTGGAAGTCCGTCGTCATGCAGCCCATCATGAGATCGCCTTCGTCCGCCCGATCGCCGAAGGTCGACAACGTGCTGATCTTTTCCGCCTTTGCTTTGAGCATTGCGACGAAGGGTTCGTAAATGCCTTCCTGGATGTAGAGGCGCTCGACAGACGTACAGGTCTGGCCGCTGTTCACGAATCCGCCCCAAAGCGCGCCATCTGTCGCGCGTTCGAGGTGCGCGTCGTTGAACACGAGCATCGGGTCTTTTCCGCCGAGTTCGAGTTCGACAGGGATGAGGTGCTGGGCGGCTTGCGCCATGATCTTCCGGCCCGCCTCGACGCTGCCTGTGAAATGGATCCGCGCCGGTTTCGCTTCGATGAGCTTGTGCCCCGTCTTGCGGCTGCCGTACACGGGCTGGATCGCGTCTGACAGGAAGCCCGACTTCGTGATCATTTCCTCGTAAAGCCCCTTGAGCGGCGTATAGCTCGAAGGCTTCAATATGACGGCGTTGCCCGCGATTAGCGCGCACAGCGTCGGCTGGAAACCCAGCACGAACGGGTAATTCCATGGCGCGATCACCAATACGACGCCCAACGGTTCGTAATAGATCTTCGATTTCTTCGGCCACAGCGCCAGCGGCGTCGGTGCTTTCGCGTCGGCCAGGATCCGTTCCGCGTGGCGTGCGTAGAAGTCGATGGTCTCGAGCGTCGAGAAGATCTCCGCGAGCGTCGCGTCCATCCGGCTCTTGCCCGTCTCCTCGCAAACCTTCGTGACCACCGCCTCGCGTTCGGCCAGCAGATACCGCTTGAGTTTACCGATTTCGATCAGGCGCTCGCGCACCGTCATCTTGCGCAAGACGGCTGCGGCTTTGCGCGCACGCTCATAAACTGCCGCCACCTGTTCGTCGGAATATTCTTCAAGCGTGTAGAGCAACGTCTGCGTTCTCGGATTCCGCACTTCCACCGTATCCATTTCAATCTCCGATTCCGAGCCGCTTCTTCCTTTTCTCGCCCGGTTTCCCGTCCTTGGTCCAGCCCCGGATCCTGTAATACGCGGGCTTCATCTCGGACAGGCGCACGCGCGACTGCGGATTGCCCGCGATTTGCGGGTCATCCGTCAGGCGTTTGGGCAGCGTATCGTCCGCCGCCGTGATGCCCATCTTCACGTTGAACATTCGTTCGATGTTGAACCCGCGCTCGCCAATGTCTTTCAGTACGCCCACGTTGACCTTCATGCCCGTCACCGCGGTCAGCGCTTGCGTATGCGGCAGACCCGGCAGATGGATCGGCGAGAATTTGCCTGGCAGCATATTGAGCAAGTTCGACCCGCCACCAAGATAGGGGAGAACGCCGTTGACGATCTTGGTTACGATATGGTCGGGATGCGAGATGATCCAACCCGGATAGAACGAGAACATCGGGAAAAGGCAGCAGCCGCACGCCGACACGGCTTCGAGCAGGTTCTGATTCATGATCGTGAGCGCGGCTTTCGAACGCGTCGTGTACGGGTCCATCGCCAGCCCCAGCCCCTCGATCAACGCCATATATCCCGCGTTCAAATGGCAGCCACCCCGATTGGCTGTCGCATAGCCCAGCCCTTGGCCTACTGCCCCGCGCGGTTCGTACGCCGCCAATTCGAGGCCCTTCGCGTGAATGGCAAATTCCGTGCCGCCGAACTTCTCCGACAGCCGCCGCGTGCCTTCCGCCAGCAGATCCCCGATACCACGCCGATATGCGATGTCTTCGAATACCTGCGAAAGATTCTCCGTCTTGCCAAACTCGATACCCGTCTTCCAGATACCCTTTTCATCCAATTCCATCGCGAACGCAATCACGCCACCGGTGGTCATCGTGTCCATGCCGAGTTCATCGAGCTGAATGTTCCAACGGATGATGGCGTCGAGATTGCCGTTCTCGATATTCGATCCCAGCAAACCGAGCGTCTCGAGTTCGGGACCTTTGACTTTCTTGCCGTCCACTTCTACCATCCGGCTACAGCGGATCGGACACGTCGGACACCCCGTGTTCTTGATCAGCCGCGTCTCCGCGAGCGTCTGCCCGGAGATGTTGTCGAAATCCTTGAACTGGCCAAACTTGAAGTTGTGCGTGGCCAGCAGTCCCCGCTTTTGCATCACGCGCAATAGAAAACCCGTTCCATACTTCGGCAGCGCCTCGCCGGTCAGCGGGTGCCCCTTCAGAAGTTTGACCCAACCCCGGTATACCTTCTTCATCTTCTCACGGTTGTGGACCGGCACGTCCATGTTCCCGCGAGCCGTCACCGCCTTCAAATTCTTCGCGCCCATCACCGCGCCCATACCCGCACGTCCGGCCGTCCGGTCGCTACTGAACACCGCCGCGTACCGGACCAAATTTTCGCCCGCCGGCCCGATCACGATCTTCTCGCAATCCTCGCCCAGCGCTTCCTGGGTTGCACTCGTCGTCTTGCCCCACAAGTCTGCCGCGTCGTGGAACAGGACGTCAGTTTCCGTAATCTCGATCCAGACCGGCGATTCCGATTTTCCCGTGACGACCAGCGCGTCGTATCCTGCTTTCTTCAACGACAAGCCAAACGGGCCGCCGCAATTGGACGACGCCAAGATGCCCGTCAACGGCGATACCGCCGACACGTTGAACCGGCTCGACGACGGCGCACCCGTGCCAGACAGCGGACCCGTCGAAACGACCAGGAAATTCTCAGGCGCGAAGCCGTCCGTACCCGGCGCAACGCTGTCGTAAATGATCTTCGCGGCCATGATCTTCGCGCCCAGATACATGGCGCGATCCCCATCGGTCCAAGGGTATTCGCTCACGTCCCGGTGGGTAAGATCAATCTTCAACACCTTGCCCATGTAACCGCCGTATTGGGTCGCCATGCTCCAAACTCCTTTAGACGTTAACCTTCTCCACGAATCGGCTAGACTCTAGCACAGTCGCGCACGGCGCACAATGCCTTCACGGAATCAACGCGACTTTGACCGCCTCCTTGTTGCGCAAGAGTTCCACGGCGCGCCCGTATTCGGCCATCGGAATGACGTGTGTCACAAGCGGGCGCAAATCGAGCGTGCCTTCGCGGAGGCGTCGCAAGGCGTACTCGGCGGCCGCGTAGGTGTGCGGTTGCGCGCCCGCGAGGATCAGGCCGCCCCAACTGCTTGGCTTGTACACGTACGGCTCGCGCTGGACCGCGAACAGGACTACGAGATGACTCGTGGCGTCCATGGCCTGCTGGACGGCCGATGCGTTCCCAGCGCAGTCGAACGAGCAATGGAACCACCGATCGGGGAACGTGGCGTCGCGCGGATCCATAACCGCGTCCGCGCCCAGCCGTTTTGCCAAGTCGCGCCGCGACGCAACGGGATCGATACCGATGACTTCCGTAGCGCCCGCCGCGCGCGCCAATTGAACGAAGACGAGACCCGCCGGACCAAGCCCCCATACCGCGACTCGGTTTCCGTGGACGGCATCGAGACGTTCCGCAAGCTGCATGTGCGCGCTAACGCACATGGCCAATTCGAGCGGCGCGCACGCTTCGGGCGGCAACTCTCTCGGCACCTTGATCACGTCCGACACGGGCCGCATGACATAGTCGGCATAGCAGCCCGGCAGATGATGGCCCCCATCGCGCCATACGCACACGCGGTCGCCCACCGCGAATTCGTGTACGCCGTTTCCGACGGCGACAATGTCGCCGCAGGCTTCGTGGCCCGGTTGACCCGCCGTATAGGGATATTCGAGCGTGCCGCCGGGAAACATCGGTTCGCCGCTCATGATGTGGAGGTCCCAGTGCGGACAAGTAGTCACCGCAAGCACGCGAATCAGGACTTCGCTCGGACCCGGCTCAGGCGTTGGCGCTTCAACAAACACGAACTGTCCCGGTGCCGTGATCTGCAGTAGACGCATAACTTCAACTCCAATAGTCCGTGTTCGTCCGTGTTCGTCCGTGTTTGTCCGTATGGCTCTTCTACAAACCACCCCATTCAAGTACAACACCCAACACCGGTTCGCTACGTTCGAGAATCAGCCGCCAAGCCTCCGCAGCGCGCTCGACGGGGAAACGATGCGTGATCAACGGCTCTGTCTGCAAGTGCCCCATCCGGATCAAAGCCAGCGTGTCATCCATCCGCTGCTTCTGCCATCCCGACGGCGAATGGAACGTCAACTCGCCGAACCGCAGCCGTTGAATATCGAGTAACGAGTCTGTGCGATTGAATCCTGCCGAAACCACGTGCCCATCCTGCCGCATCAACGCCAGACATGCGCGAACCGTCTCGAGCGTGCCGACGGTATCGACGAGAATATCGATTCCGTCCGGCGCGATGGCACGAAGGGCCTCGGCGACGGCTACACCCGATAGGTTCAATCGGCGGCCATGCGCAAACAACGCAAGCCGCTCGTCGTGCTTGCCCGCCAGGATGACCCGCGCGCCCCGCCAATGCAGTGTCTGCGCGGCCCAATGCCCAACCATGCCGTCGCCGACGACCACCGCGACGTCGCCTACATGCACCGAAGGACGCGTGCCGCAATTGTAGCCGACCTGCGTCAGCACCAGTCCGCTCACGCCGACGGGACTGTCGCTCGGTTCGAGGGGCCAGATCTGCGAACGATCCACGACCTTCGGCGAGACGTGGCCGCCCCACGGTTCGTGCATGCCCTCGACGCGTCCGAGCGTGCAGAAGACCCATTGACCGGGCCGCAGATCGGTCACGGCGCGCCCGACATGCATCACGACTCCCGTGCTTTGATACCCCGCGACGATCGGGAACGGCCATGGCGCGCCCGGCGTGTATGGCGTCTCGCCATTGACGCGTTCGCCGCGCAGAAACGAGCCTTCCGTGCCATTGCTG
>CAIYET010000631.1 GCA_903925285.1 Candidatus Hydrogenedentota bacterium
ATGCCGCAGGCAACGGTTCCGGTCTACCCGGTGCGGCAAGCACCACGCCTGGGACAGCCGGCGGCACCGGCGGGGATGGCAATAAGCAGACGACTAGTTGGTCGGGATTGGCGGGCGGCACTTCCGGTTCATCGGGCGGCGGCGGCACGGGCGGCAGCGGCGGCACGGGCGGCGGCGGCGGCACGGGCGGCAGCGGTGGCGCTGGCCAAGTGGGCGCGTCGGGCGGTGGCTCGTTCATCCTCGCGGCGCGCGGCTTGTTGTCGATAGGCTCCGGCGTGTTCCTCGATGTCTCGGCCGGTCTACCGGCGCAAGGCGGTGCCGGCGGGAATAGCGTGGCCGGTTTGGGCGCGGCTGGTGCGTCGGGCGCGGCGGCTGGCTTGGGCGGCACGGGCCCCACCCAGACGGGCGGTCCTCCCCCCTCAACGCTCAAAGGTGGTAACGGCGGTCCCGGTGGCGCGGGCGGCAGCGGCGGCAGCGGTGCTGCTGGCCAGGTGGGTGGTAACGGCGGCAAAGGCGGCGATGCCGGGTACGGTACGCCGGGTATGGTGAAACTCCAAGGGTCCGTCATCCTTGCGTCGGGTGCTACCGTCAAAGCGGCGAATGTGTGCCAAAGTCCGCCTGCAACCCAGTTGGAAAATGGCGCGTGCACGCTTATTTCGGCGATGAACACGACCGCCTTGGCTGCCAACGACCCGACGATCGGTTCAGGCGCCTCATACGAAACCCTAACGCGTGGCGAGATCGCGAATGATTCGTGGCTGACGGTCAACAACAACGCGCCGTATCAGTCCTCGGCTTTGACCTACCCGCGTATCCCGACGATGGCGGGCGGTCCCGCGGCCCATGGATGGTGCATGCCGACCTACTGGAACAAGGTAGCCGTCGACATCCTCCTTCCAGACCCCACTTTGCAGTACTATGTATTCACGCAAGCCACGACCTCCAAATGCGTGTTTAACGGTTATGACCAGATCGTGGTAAAGAATGGCACCGCCGGCGCGCTGACAAATGTCGCCATCCGCGTCGGAACTGCGGTAGGACAAAAAATTGCCGGCGCATCGGGCACCGACGGTGTATTGCCGGCGGGTAGCGCGTGGACGACGACGGTCGCGTACACGCTTGGCGTGAGTACGCCGGTGATCGCGGGCCAGTTGCCGCAAATCGACACTCAGACTCCCGATGTTTCGCTCAACTTCGGCGCTACGGCCGCGTTTTCGTTGACACTCACGACGGGCTATGATCCGACTCTTCCCAACGGTATCCAGTACAAGTGGAAGAATGCAGGCGGCTATCTGACCAATGGCACCAAGTACACGGGTGCGGATACCGCTACGCTGAATATCTTCACGTGCGAGAATGCGGACGAAGGCGACTACGTGTGCGAAATCACCGCGCTGGGCTATATGCTGCCCTCCCCGGCCAGGCACCTGACGGTACAGGATCCCTACATCTTCGACAATCCCGATTCTATCGTCAAAGATCCGACGGATACGGCGGACTTTGGTGTAATAGTGTTTGGCACGCCAGTAGTGTCGTATCAGTGGCAGAAACTGGTAGGCGTCACTTGGACCAACCTTGGCAATGCGGGGACGATCTCCGGCGCGCTGACCGCGACGCTGCACATCAACTATGTGGTCGAATCGGATACCGGCAGTTATCGTTGCGTTGTGACGGGCGCCGATGTGGCTCAAAACTCGCAGGAAGCCACGTTGACCGTAAACGACCCGCCACTCATTCAGACGCAGCCGGCCAGTTTGACGGTCGATCCGACCACGACTGCCACATTCCAGGTTCTCTTGAGCCAAGGCAGCACGCCGCTCACGTATAAATGGAGCAAGGGCGGCATACCGCTCAACGATGTCGTCGGACATATCAGCGGTGCGGATTCTGCAACGTTGCAGATCGACGCGGTCGTGGAAGGCGACGAGGGTTCCTATACGTGTTCGATCGGCAATTCCGCGGGTACCAAATTGCCGCCCAATCCGACGACGCTTCCCGCCACCTTGACCGTGAATAATCCACCCGTCATCGACGTTCAGCCGACCCCGGCGTCCCAGACGGTCGACTACGGCACGCATGTCGATTACAGCGTGACCTTGTCGAGCGGCACGGAGCCTTTGACGTACCGGTGGAGCAAGGGCGGAACGCCTCTGTCGAACGGCGGACACATCGCCGGCGCCTCGTCGGCGTTGCTCACTATTGTGGCCGCGAATGCCGATGAAGGTTCCTACACGTGCTTCATCTCGAATTCGGCGGGCAACCTGACCACCAATGCCACGACGAATCCCGTGGTCCTCGGGGTTACCGACCCGATCTTTACGACGCAACCAGAGAACGCGGTCGTATTGGCGGGCGAGGCCGCGACCTTCGAAGTCCTGGCGGATGGCTCGGGCGTGATATCGTATCAATGGCAAAAACGCATCGGCGCATCGTGGGTGGGGCTGACCAACGTCGCGCCCTTCAGCGGTGTCACCACGCGTTTTCTCACAGTTTCGAATTGTACCGACGCGGATGAAGGTCTATTCCGTTGCGTTGCAGCGGGCGCGGACTCCGGAATCTTTTCCGACTCCGCGACATTGACGGTGAACGACCCCGCCATCCGCACGCATCCGGTGAGCTTGGTCAAGAATCCGGGCGAGTCCGCAAGCTTCTCGGTGGTTGCGGCCGGCGCAGGTACACTGTCGTACCAGTGGCTTAAGGGTAGTTCGCTGGTCGTGGACGTCCCCGGGGTCATCAGCGGCGCGCTTACTGCCACCCTGTCGTTTACGGGCGTTGCAGAAACGGACGAAGGCTCCTATACGTGCCGGGTGACCGGCTCTGCGGGCTCGATCGTCAGCAACGCGGCGACTCTGGAGGTGAACAACCCGCCAGTCATCGCGTCTCAATCGGGCGCAGTGACGGTCGATCCGACCGATCCGGCCACGTTTACGGTCTCGATCAGCGAAGGTACGCCGCCATTCTCGTACCAATGGAAGCGCGATGCCACCGAGGTTGCCGCCGGCACCCAAAGCACGGCTATCTTCACCTTCCACATTGCTAACGCGGTGGAAGGGAACCAAGGCGGCTATACGTGTAAGATCAGTAACACCGCCTCGCCGGTGGGTGTCACCTCGACGGCCACATCGCTTACGGTAAACGACCCTCCAACGATTGATTCGCAGCCGGCAAGCGATACAAAGGATCCGATCGGGCCGAATAACAACGTGACGTTTGCTGTTGGGGCCTCGGGCGCCGCACCGCTCAGCTACCAGTGGATGAAGGGCGGAGAGAACATCGCCGATACCACGGATAACCACATCGCTGGCGCTACAACGTCCATGTTGCACATCAACGGCACAGTGGAGACCGACCAAGGCGGCTATTCCTGCTTCGTGAGCAATTCCGCCGGCAACAAGTCTGCCGCAAATGTCACAACCGACGTGGCTACGTTGATGGTCAACGATCCCCCGCAGGTTACCGTGCAGCCGCTCGATCCTACCGTGGCGGTGCCGGGCCAGACAGCCTCGTTCTCGATCACGGTATCCGGTTCGCCGGTGTTGACGTACTGCTGGCGAAAAGGCACAACCGATCTTTGCTCGGACACGTCCGGCAAGTACAGCGGCGCCGATACGACGACCCTGAGTATCTTGGATGTAGCGCAGAGCGATGAAGGCGTGTATTCCTGCGTGGTCGGCAATTCGGCCGGAACCACTCAGTCGCTTGCTGCGAATCTGTACGTGAAAGACCCTGTGACCTTCACGACGGAGCCCGCCTCGGCCACCCGCGATTACGGCACGACCGTCGATTTCGTGGTGTCGGTCGTTGGTTCGCCCGATTTCACGTATCAATGGACCAAGGACGGCCACACTCACCCGCTGGTAGACACGGCGGAGATTACCGGGTCGGGATCGGAGAAACTGACGATTACCTCGCTCCGGAACGCCGATGAAGGCGTGTATGTCTGCGAAGTCACCAATGACGTCGGCATGGAAGCGTCCCAACAGGCCACACTGCTCGTCCACGATCCGGCCATTGTCACGCAGCCCGAAAACAAGGTGGCTCTGCCCGGATACGACGGTCCGATCTTCTCGCTGACCGCCGCCGGCAGTGGAACCCTGAGCTACCAATGGCAGAAGTACGACGGCAGCATTTGGATCCCCCTGGTCGAAGGTGTAAACAGGTTGACCGGGACCATCACGTCGCAGTTGAACATCACAGACGCGGTATCGGATCCGGATGAAGGAACCTACCGTTGTGTGGTCCACGGTGTGGATGGCTACTTCCCCTCGAACGAGGTCACGCTCACGGTCAGCGACCCCGCGATCATCACGCATCCGCTGTCGCAGACCGTCGATCCGGGGAACCATGGGAGTTCGGTGTTCTTCACCGTGGTGGTAGACCCCGGCAGTACAGACTACCCGAGCGGGATCAACTACGTGTGGCAAAAGAAGGTGGGAATGGTTTGGACGGACATCAGCCCGGCTGCACTCACCTCCACCTACGAGATAGTGAGTGTCGCGGAAACGGACGAGACCTATTACCGTTGCCATGTGAGCAATACCGTTAGCGCCGTTTACTCGAATGAGGCCTTCTTGAGCGTCAACGATCGCCCGGTCATCGACCGTGTGACCATGTCGCCTCCAAGCGGCTTCGTCGAGATCGGCGAGTCGGTCGAGTTCACAGTCATCATGGCCAGCGGTACGGACAGCCCAACCTGTCCGCTCAGTTATCAGTGGTACAAGGGCATCAACGGTTTGAACAACGGCCCGCGTATCACCGGCGTGAAGACGCACAAGCTGACGATCAATGGTATTCTGGACAGCGACGAAGGCGCCTACCATTGCTTCGTGACCAACACCACACCGTACTCCGCTACTTCCGCAGACGCGGAGGTGTACGTCCGCTTCGGCAAGTTGACGTTCACGGCGAATCCGAAAAATGCCAAGCTGTATGTAGGCGATCGCCCAACATTCTCCGTAACGACCACCGGCGGGCGCGGAACGCTCGGCTACCAGTGGTGGTTCGACAATTCCCCGAAGGCCTTTACGATGGTTGGCGGCAATACGTCGATTTACTCCAACACGCCCGTGATCGAAGCGGACGCGGGCGAGTACTGGTGCGACGTGACCGACGAGCGTAATACGTACTCGTCCGGGCATGCGCGGCTCGATGTGGCGCCGGTGTTGCGGTTTATCACACAGCCGCAAAGTGGGACGCGTGCGGTTGGCGAGACCTACCCCTTCAGCGTGGCGGCTCAAGGCGGCTTCACCCCGCTGAGTTACGAGTGGAAGAAAGGCGCCTCGACTGTGGGTACGGGCACAAGCCTGATATTGGGTCCGCTTGTGGTCGCAAACGCGGGAATCTACCAAGCCGAAGTTAACGACTCCAACACGGCGGTTGTCCTATCCAATACCGCCTTGCTGACAGTCACGCCAGCCGGTACCGGCCTGCCGGTACTAGGTGCGATTGGCCTCGGCCTCCTGGCAAGCGGATTGGTGCTGGGCGGTTCCCTGCGGGTACGCCGCCGGAAATAACAAAGACGCGTAACGCATAGACTACGTGCAAGGGCGCTGGCCTAAAAGGCCAGCGCCCTTCTTGCACTTCCAGACCCACACAACGCATCGCTAGATTGATGCAGGGAGAGCGGTGCAACGGTTTGTTGTCCAGTTCAGCATCGGTGGCGCGGCAGATTTCCGGCTTCACCCTAAAAAAGGCAGTAGGAATTCAGAATACAGGAGTCAGAATTCAGAATGGCAACAGGTTACGGTATCATTCGAAGCGCGAAAGCATTCACCGCGCC
>CAIYET010000632.1 GCA_903925285.1 Candidatus Hydrogenedentota bacterium
ACGTTCAACTCCCAACTCAAGGAATTCCAACACTTGAGCGTTGAGAGTTGTACGTTGGGCGTTGAGCGTTCCTGCAGTGTTCACTCGCCACCTTACACCGTCAACCATCAACCATTAACCATTCCGCCGACGATCTCCGCCGCCTTGGCTACAGCGTCGGTCACCTTCGAGGCATCCTTGCCGCCCGCGCGGGCCAGGGCCGGCTGGCCGCCGCCGCCGCCGCCGGCCACCTTGGCGACTTCCTTGACAATCTTGCCGGCGTGCAGGCCGCGCTTGACCAAGTCGGCGCTGACCCCAACCACGAACTGGGCCTTGCCGTCGCATGCCCCACCGACTACAACCACGGCCGAGCCCAGCTTGGCGAGCACCGCATCGGAAAGACTCTTGAGGGCATCGCCCGACAAATCGTTGGCCGCCGCTGCAACCAGTTTCACGCCCTTCACGTCAACCGCGCCTGCGGCCAGTCCGTCGGCCAGGCGCACGGCCGCCGCCGTCTCCTGATCCTTGATCTGCTTATCCAGCGACTTCACCTGCTCAGCCAAGGCGTCCACGCGCCCGAGCACGTCGTCCACGCTCACGCTGAACCGCTTGGATAGGGCGTCCAGCATGCGTCGGTCGCCGCACATAGCCTCATAGGCAGGCAGACCCGCCACGGCCTCGATGCGCCGCACGCCAGACGCGATCGAACTCTCTGACAAGATCCGGAACTGACCGATCGTTCCAGTGGCGGCCACGTGCGTGCCGCCGCAGAGTTCGCGGCTGTACCCGCCGACCGCGACCACGCGCACCGTGTCGCCATACTTCTCGTCGAAGATCGCGATGATGCCCGAGCCTGGCACGTCCTTAAGCGCCATCTCAGTCGTGGTGACGACATCGTTGGCAACGACCAACTCGTTGACGCGCCGCTCAACCGCCGCAATCTGCTCCGGTGTCAGGGCCTGAAAATAGTTGAAGTCGAAACGCAGCCGGTCCGGACCCACCATGGAACCAGCCTGCTTGACGCTCGTGCCCACGACTTCCCGCAGGGCATGTTGCAGCAGATGCGTCGCCGTGTGGTGCCGCGCCACGGCGGCCCGGCGCTCGTCGTTCACGGTGGCCGTCACGGTCGCGCCAACCGAGATGGTGCCACGCGTCACGCGGCCGAAGTGCAGGACGATGCCTTCAGCCGGCTGCCGGGTGTCGGCAACCGCGAACTCACCGTCCGGCCCGACGATCATGCCATGGTCGCCGAGTTGCCCGCCCTTCTCGGCATAGAACGGGGTCTGCGCCAGCAGCATGGCGCCTTCCATGCCCTCGCCCAGCATCGCGACCGGCGCCGTGCCGGCTTCGCCGGTCTGCTTCTGGAGCAACGCGGTCACAGCGGACTGGCCAGCCAGACCTGCATAACCCGTGAACTGGGTCTTGATCCCCTTGGCGACCAAGTCGGACACGACATCGACGTCGGCATCCGTCGTGGCGGCCTTGCGGGCGTCGCGGGCCCTCTTGCGCTGCTCCTGCATAAGTGTCGCAAAACGCGCTTCATCGACCGTCAGCCCCTTCTCGCGCGCCATGACGACCGTGAGATCGATCGGAAACCCGTAGGTGTCATACAACTTGAACGCCTCGTCGCCCGGGAACGCCGTATTCTTCGAGGCCGCCAACCCCGCGGCCACTTCGTCGAACAGGGACAAGCCACGATCGAGGGTGATCGAAAAGCTCTCCTCTTCGGCCTGGATTGCCCGCGCAATCTCGACTCGGTGCGCGCGCAGTTCGGGGAACGCCTGCCCCATCATGCCGTCGAGCGTCGGCAGCAGGGGCGCCATGAACGGCTTGGTGAAGTCCAGTTTTCGCCCATACCGGACGGCACGGCGCAACAGCCGGCGCAGCACGTAGCCGCGGCCGTCGTTGGACGGCAGCACGCCGTCCCCGATCGCAAAGGCCAGGGTTCGCAGGTGATCGGCGACGACCCGCATGGCAATGGCCGAGGCCCCTTCGTAGGGTTTGCCGCTCATCTGCATCATCTGCTCGATCAGCGGCCGGAACAGATCCGTGTCATAGTTCGACGGCTTGCCCTGGATTACCGACGTAACGCGTTCGAGGCCCATCCCGGTGTCGACGTGCTTGGCGGGCAGTTCCTCCAGCGAACCATCCGACCGGCGGTTGTACTGGATG
>CAIYET010000633.1 GCA_903925285.1 Candidatus Hydrogenedentota bacterium
GGCGTCGAGCAGCAGCGTCTCCCCGGCGAGCGGCAGACGAAGCGCGTACCGAGACCAGGCTTCGACTCTTTGTATAGCACCCCCTTGTTTACCGAGAGCATTTAGAACGGTGCGGACGACATTTTCGCCCTGGTCATCAGTATCTTGATCCAGTGCACGACGGGACTCTTTTGCTGCGTTAGCGATTGCATGCAGGGCATCGAACCCGCGGCCGTTATCGATATGCTCGCCGACGTTCATCATCGGCATCGAAACTAGGCTCGAAATGCTCATTCCAAATCTGGCAATCCGCATCATCTTTATCAAGATTGGAGCCTGGCAGTGAAACGCCATCCTGACGAGTCTTCTGGCCTGTTGCGGTTAGAGTCTGTCGTTCATATTCAGCCCAGTAGTGGCCGACATAGAAGAAACATCGTAATGACAACGAAATTAAGTGAGATAAGTCGTTTCCATACTCTGACACCAAGTATTCTCTTATCTCATCGAAACGAGACATCCACTTCCAATCAAAAACAGGTGGTATCTCCGCGCTCGCGTATTTGGATGCTGAATAGCGGCATTTCTGCACTTCAGCTAGCGCGAATTTCCGCGCTTCATTCTTTACCTCACGGTTGTCTTCAGTGTCCATGCATCCCCTTTCACGCCCCTTGAGCAGGTGCAGGGCAGCTGGCCAAGAGTTCGTGGTTCTATACCCGTCAGGCTTGGCGCGGCAAAACTGGTTATTCTGTGTTTCCGTGGAGCGGCATCACCACCGCTCCAGACTTCAGTTTGTCGAGGTAATCCGCCCACGCTTGCATCATTTTCTTGCGTTGCGCTAGATGGGCCGTTCGATTGTAGGCTCTTCCATTGGGATCTCGAACGGCATGCGCCAATTGGTGTTCTATGAAATCCGGCCGGAATCCTGGAACTTCATCAAGAATTGTTCGTGCCATCGCGCGGAATCCGTGTCCGGTCATTTCGTCGGCCGGTATGCCGGATCGTCTCATCGCGGCGAGGACAGCGTTGTCGCTCATCGGTCGTCCCGTGCTGCGTGCGCTCGGGAATACGTAGCGCCCCGTGCCGTTCAGCAAATGCAGATCTTGCAGGATCGCAACAGCCTGAGAGGCGAGGGGGACAAGATGGTCTGTCTTTGTCTTGGTTACGGTGTAACGCCATTCGCCGGTTTCAAGGTCAATATCCTTCCACTGTGCGTGACGTAGTTCACCGGGGCGCACGAATACCAATGGAGCAAGGCGCATAGCGCCCAGCACGACGGGTGAGCCTCGATACCCATCGAGAGCGCGGAGTAGTTCAGCGACTTTCGTCGGTTCAGTCACCGAAGCGAAGTGCTTTGTTTGCTTTGGCTCGAGGGCGCCGCGCAGATCACCAGCGACGTCACGCTCGGCACGACCCGTGGCGATGGCGTAGCGGAATACTTGACCACAGTCTCCGCGGGCACGGTGCGCCGTTTCGATCGCCCCACGTGCCTCGATCTTCCGAAGAACGGCTAGGAGTTCAACCGGCTTTATTTCGGAGATTGGTTTTGCCCCGATCAGCGGGAAGATGTCGCGCTCAAAGCGCCGCAACAGTCTCTGGCCGTAAGCCGGAACCCAAGACGCGGCCATTTTTTCGGCCCATTCTCTTGTGACAGCCTCAAGGCTGTTCGCTGCCCTAATGGCACGTTCTGCCTTTGCTTCCTTGCGATGCACGCCGGGGTCGATACCATCGGCCAGCATCTTCCGCGCAGCATCCCGCCGAACGCGAGCATCTTTCAACGTCACATCCGGATAAATGCCAAGCGACAGCATCTTCGCTTTGCCATCGAACCGATAGCGAAACCGCCACCACTTGCCGCCGTTGGGCTGAATGCGAAGCGAAAGTCCTCCGCCATCGGCAAGTGAATACGGGTTTCCAGCAGTCTTCGCGTTCCGTGTCGCGGTGTCGGTAAGAGCCATTTGTGTGTAACTCCTTTTGTGTAACTCCGGGTTGCACCCAAATTTACACACACTTGATGCCGGATGTTGTTGGACAACCTTACACACAGACGGATATAAAGTCAATAAAAAACCCGCACTTAGGCGGGTTAATTGGATGTTGCTGGATGCTTCTGGATGGCCTGTTGGCCTCCTCGACGGGAATCGAACCTGTATCTCACGCTTAGGAGGCGGAAATACCATTCGTCTATGATGACTGGAAACAGGACGATTCAGACATCTGTAAAAAAAATTCTACCCGTTTTTCTACCCTTTCGTTAAAATTAGGGCTTCAATAGTCCTTGTTCCGAGGGTGCTGAGGTCATGGGTACAATAGTTGCGAAGACTCGTAAGAATGGCGGGAAGTCATACGAGGCGAAAGTCAAACGTGGAAAAGAAGTCAGTTCGCAAACTTTTCGCAGTCTTGCCGACGCTCAAAACTGGATAATCGACGAATCAAAACGATTCAAGGATACAAATACACCGACAAAGCGGCGTGTCTGGA
>CAIYET010000634.1 GCA_903925285.1 Candidatus Hydrogenedentota bacterium
CACACTTTTCCGCTCGTGGTGTCTATAATAAAACACTGACTTCCATTTCCGTTCTGTCCAGTGGCTGTAATCTGGTATCTGCCGACAGAACTGCCAGACGATGATGCCGCCGCAACAACCAGTGCGACAAGCACGCCAGCACCTAAACCAACTAATGCGCTCTTGATGTCTATTTTTGTGTTCATAATTTGTGTGATGTGAAATGACGCCTAACGACCCGGCTCAGGCAGGCCGGACCTGTGGTGTTCGATTGTCAACAGAGACGCGAGCCCGGCCTTGCCTGCAGCCGGATGGTTAGACCACATCCTGTGCATATCACTCCGTGTTTTTCACCGGCCATGTGTGCTGCAAGCAAACATCCGACTTGCCATCGAACTCCCGCGCTGAATATGTCCTCGCAAACTCGGCGATCGAGCCGGGGGGCTCGTCGAATCTCGCTCCGGCCATACTATTGCAGAAATGATACGTGCTGTATAACCAGCGTCCATCAGATCCATGTGCGAGGAACAGGTGGTCGGGGAATCCGCTGTTGGAACCGTGGCGGGATTCATAAATCAGATACTCCCCGTTCGTCATCAAGAGAATATGGTCACCAGCCCACATTTGATGCTCTCCTGCCCCTCGGCTCGCCTTGAACGTCTCCAACTCTTGTCTGATGTCCCCGTTGGTAAGAGAAAGTCCGGCGAGTCGCGCGAGGGCTGCCGTCTTCCAGTCTGCTCGTGCGCGCTCAAGCTTGTAGCGTACTGCTGACCACCCTCCGAATACCAAGCCGACAAGAATCAGAGGTATGGAAAGCCAAATGACCAGCTTACGACTGACTGCCCCGGACTGACCTCGCGTGCGCATGTGGTCTAACGTCCGGGCTCACTGGCGCGGCGCCCAGGGGCTCCGGAATGCAAACAGGATGCGATCGCCGCGTCCAGTGAAGCCCGTTGGTTCGGCTCGCGTTTCATCGGTGCGCTTTTACTCCCTTCTCTGTCCAGTCGGTGCTGGTGCGAAGTTGCTCGGGAATTGCCTCAACGACTTCTTTAGGGCCTTCGATGTCGTAGAGGTGAACACAACACCCGCAGCCGTAGTCGCCGGAAATAAACGTCAGCTCCGACTTCCAACGGTCGAGCCAGGCATCGAATGCAGCTTCTTCCTCAGGCGCATCCGAGGCGACACAGATAGAAGCACGTTGGGTCATGCGTTTGTTGCCGAACGGTCTGGGTCAGGCGCGCTGGGCCACTGACTCAGGAAGTCACAGGAGGCGCAATCCAGCGTCGCCTGTACCCAGTTGGTTAGGTCACTTGAATCGCCCAACAATTTTGCATCCGAGTGCATTTGTTTCAGTGGTCTCGCCGTAGCGAAACAAAACGACGTTTGTCCGCACGCCTTGACCGTCACCTTTCGTGAACCGCATCACGAAGCCATCTGCACTGATGGCGACAAGCCGCTCTTCTTGGTAATGTCCATCCGAAACGCTAGACGAGCCTACAGGAGACTTCAAGCTGCGATTGCCAGTCATCTTCGAGGCGTAATTGTTGGTAGGCGAGGCGTCGCTCGGTTCAACGATGACGAGGTGAAGGACGGCGTTGCTAAGCGACGGGGGCAGGTCCTGAGCAACTTCGACAGATATGCGAGGTAGCGGCTTGTGGCCACTATCGGAACAGCCGACGCCCGCTGCCAGAAAAGCGGAAAGCGCACATTGTTGAAGGATGCGCATAGCGACCTAACACCCCGGATCACCGACTCCGCGCCAGTAACGACCGATTAGCCCCCACGACGCCAGCGCGGAGTTCGGTGCATCCGGCTTGTTGGGCTCAGGGCAAATCTTCCAGCAATTCTCCATCTTCAGAGACCTTAATCTTGGGGGCTGCTCGCCATTCTGCTTCCAGCCTCTCACGCCACTCTTTAAGAATACGGTAAAACTCTCCGGCTTCGAGCCACACGTCGGCCAGGGTAGCGGGGTCATGGTGCCAGTCTGCCTCGATGTTCCTAAACGCGATCAGGCGAACACGATGACCTATGTCGAAGTGC
>CAIYET010000635.1 GCA_903925285.1 Candidatus Hydrogenedentota bacterium
AGGTTCCGCGATGATGACATCGGGCCATTCGTTCTCGGATAGGGAGGGTTTGCGGCCGCAGGCGCTGTCCTTCTCATGGCGCAGGCCGATCTCCTTCTGGGCGCAGAGATTGCAGAGGGCCTCGCGCACGCGCGGCGCATGGGTCAGAACCGGGTACCCCATCGTTTCGCGATAGATGCGCTCGACATCCTTCAGGCGTTTTCCCATGAAGTCGGCCATGTGTTCGCGCAGGTGCTCCTCGAAGTACTGGACCGGGAAAAACTGCTGGCTGAGTTTGGTGACTATTTCTTCGCGGGTGGCCGCGTTGCCAAGTTGCTCGACCTCGACCTGGTCCTCTTCCGCCTTTGAGCCGTACTTCTGAATCCAGACGAAACCGAGGCCGGCCTTGCGAAAGGCGTCTACGATGAAGGACTTGTCGTCCCTGGCGATCTTTTCGAACTGGCGCTTGCGTTCGGCCGAACCGGGAGACTGTTGAAGGTCGTCCGCCGCAATGTAGCGTTGAGCCCATTTGCGGATGTCGTCGTTCTTCAGGGCATCGAAATCCTTGCTGCGGGGTTCCAGCAGGACGATGAGGTTACGGTTCTGATGGCCGTGGTACAGGTCGTGGCGTTCGCCGGATGTCAGGCGGCGGGGTGCCAGCACGTAGCGCAGGCGCTTAGTATCGAGCATGCGAAGTTCGGCCTGGGCCTGTTCGAGCGTCTGAAAGACAACGGCATCGCGGTCGCCGAAGAGATCGCCGATCCAGAAGTCGAAGGCCTTGGAGAGGGCTTTCTTCGGGTCCACGTTCAGAGAACGGTACTCAACCTTGGCGTTCGGTTTCTCCTCGGGATCGAAGTAGAATACGCCTTCGGTTTCGTGGAAGTACGTCCCCAGTTTGTGAAACGCCCGAATGGTGCCCTTGAACTCATTGATGTCATCGCCGGGTTTGAGGACCTGAAGGGCGATGGTGTCCTCGGACATGCCGCGGGCCTTGCCGGATGCGGTGAGGGTTGCGAGCAAGACGCACGAGACGATCTCCTCGGCAAACTTGTTATCGCCGAGGTCCTTGAAATCGCTCAGCGCGCAGTTCATCAGGGTCATGCCGGGATCGAGGTCAATCAGTCGGTTCTTGATGCTGCGTTCCTGGATGGTTGCGTGAGCGGCTGTGATCAGATCCGCCTTGCGGTACGTCTGCTTCACGATGGCGCCGAACAAACCCAGGGCGCCGCGTGTGCCCTGGAAGGCGCGTGCCTTCTCCTGAACCAGACTCAGGAGTTCGGGGGAAAAGGGATAGGTTGTTGCCAAGGTATCGGCATACCCGTCCGGGACGCGCACCTTGTTGCGCCAGTAGTTGCAGAAACTGGCGGTGGTGGCGGCGACCTTTTTGCGGTCGACAGAATCGGCGTTTTCGAAGAGGCGGTGCAAGACGACCTTGGCACGGTCGCTCGCATCGGCGAACTTCACGTCGATGCGCGGCACGCGTTTTAGGGTGGCGCCGGGTTCCTGGGCCGCGTCGTAGATGCTGGCGAAAATGGTTATGTTGTTGGCCTCGGAGCGGCCGCTTTCCTCCGTTAGCATCTGCAGGAAGGAGATGTTCTGGTCCTGGATGGCCTTGTCGGAAATGCTGCGGATACCCATCTCCAGTTCGTCCAAAATCAGGAAGATGTGCTTGCCTTTGATGGCGGCCCGCATCTGGTCAAGATTCGGGCGTTCGCGGCCGGTGCTATTTGCCGTGCCGGCAGGGGGGATGATCAGATCCCAGAGGGCGTAGAGGGGGAAGTCCGTGAACTTATGGACGATGACCGTGCCTTCTTCGGGAAGTGTGCACTGGAGGTTGTGGCGGGTCAGCCACTCGCGGGCAAGGACCGGGTTCTTGACGAGGTGATGGACGAGCAACAGCAAGTGCGACTTGCCGCTCCCCTTATAGCCTTCGAACAGGTACAGGCCGGCTGAGCGTTTCTTCTCGGTGAACCGTTGGTGCATGTTCTCCAGGACGTACCGGACGTCACTGGTCGGGAACGTCAGATCTAGAAACTCCTTGGGGCGTGCCTCGATGCGCTTCCCCGCCGCGTCGCGCAGGTTCTCGAGGTCAACGATGCCCTCGACGCCTTCGCCGCTCAGAACGTCTTTTCTCGGCCTGATGATGTCAGAAAAACTCATGCCATTGCTCCTTGAATGACGACATAATATACGTAGTTGCTTTGTGTTGTCAAGTCATAACCGAGATTTCTGGACGGCATCTTGACGGCGCGACGAGAGTGTGGTATTGCGTATCGTGTTGACAGCGAAAAAAGGAGGCTCAAATGAGCAACACCGCACGAGACGTCTTGATTCCTGCTGATGCATCCGTGTTCCGCATCGCGTTCCTCTATGTCGGGCAAGGAGAGGCGACCTTACTCGTGCTTCCCGACAACGGCACGCACCGCTTCGTGCTTGTCGACACCAATGTGGACAAGGAGCGCGGAGGGATCAACATGGCGGCCCTACTGAAGGACCTCTTGGATGATGAACTGGATGCGTTCGTCAATACGCATCCGCACTCCGACCACGTCAGAGGGCTTAAGGGCATCCATGAGTCCGTTGGCATCAAGGAGGTCTGGCATTCTGGGCACGTACCGAGCAAAGAGCACAAAGACGCATATGACGAGTTGCTGGACGTGATCAAAGACATTGGTGCGGACAATACTTTCGAGATGCGCGGCACTCGAGAGGAGAACACCTTGGACCAGAATGAAAAGCCATGTCTCCATCCAATCGGTGAACCAACCTACAACGTGTTGGCTCCAGCCCAATACGTGAAAGATGACATTGAAGGGGAAGAGCCGGAAGAGAGATATCGTCGCATCCACGAGCACTGCGGCGTGATCCGCTTCGTGTACGGCAAAGACGCGAAGGCTGTACTGCTCACAGGGGACTCG
>CAIYET010000636.1 GCA_903925285.1 Candidatus Hydrogenedentota bacterium
CAAATAGCTTAGTTTCCGTTGTAATAAAGTATCGGAGTTCTGTTTTATGACGCAGCCATTTTTAGATTCTAATGACGTACCAGTGTTCGACACTACGCCCTTTGGCAAAGCCGTGTGTGCAGAGCGCGGTGACGCGATTGGCCGGGAAGATCCTGGTTATTTGGATTTGAATGCTGACCACATGGGCGATTGGTCGTGGAAGCCCAACCGGGATTTTCGATTCGGTAAGAGCTTTCAGACTTTCTCTGGTGTGCCACCCAGTCAAGCAGAGCTGCTTGCCAATGTGCGCAGCACGCCGAAAGTGCAGTACGGACGCGGGACCGAGCAGACTCAGGAACAATTCTGGGAGAGTACAGAAGTGAGTAGAGCGAAGATGAAGCGGGATTTCTTGGCGCACTTGCCCCGCTAGTGCGAACGATCACGGTATCGCTGGGAGGACTGGACAAGGCGGCCATCACGGCCGCCAAGTCTATGTCGTGGGATACCTTCGCCCGGGCGCTCACGATCGAACCGCCCGAAGCCACATCCAAGGATGCGCGCGGCTGGTATATCCCAGCCTTGTTCGATGGCAAGCGACGACACGGAGATCACTTTGTCCACCGGGAAGCCATCACACTCGACTTCGATCACGTCACGATCGATACCTGGGGCATCGCTCAGATCGCCTTCCAGGATATTGCATTCGCAATATATACCACATTTTCACACACATACGATCAGCCCCGGTTCCGAGTGGTTATACCACTTAGGCGCCCCGTGTCCGCGGACGAGTACGAGGCCATCTCGCGTAAGGTGGCGACAAAGGTGGGTATCGAACTTGTGGCGCGAGAGTCTTTTGTTGCTCCGCAGATGATGTATCTGCCGACGCGCAAGCTCGGCGGTGCGTTCGTCGGGGAGATTGGGAAGTCACAGGAGTTTCTTGATGCTGACGCTATGCTGGCTGAATACGGAGACTGGACTGATCGCGCAAGTTGGCCGCGCCGAGCAGATGAAGAAGCTCCCGGCACCGGAGAACGAACTGACCCCCGAGAGAAGCCAGGAATCATTGGAGAGTTCTGTCGAAAGTTTACCGTACCAGCGGCCATCCAGCGATTTGATCTGCCTTATAAACCAACTGCAAACCCAGACAGGTATACGTATCTCAAAGGCAGCGTTGCCGAAGGAGTAGTAATCTATGACGACGGACTCAAGTTTCATAGCCACCACGACACCGATCCCTGTCGAGGGCAGCACAATTGCTTCGATCTTGTTCGGATTACCCGGTTCGGGCATCTCGATGACGCCGAAAGAGATCGAGAGCTTGGGCCGAGCGATCGGCCCAGCTATCGAGCAATGGCTGATTTCGTACGCGGGCTCCCGGAATTTAGACCTGACGCTGCCGGTGAGTTTGTGGATTTACGGGATCAGCAAGCGGGCGCTGGACAAGGTGCAGCGGGAGTTGGCGACGGAACGGGAGATAGAGGAACGACTGGCGTGGGAGTTGCGCCGGCAATCGAGGTAGAAGGTGGAACACCCCAACGATTTCTGGTTCGAGAGCCAGCCGATTTCTCAGACGGACCCGCTTTGGATTGGATTGTGCGGGGCGTATTGCCTCGTGCGGAATTGGCCGTTGTGTACGGAGAGTCTGGAAGCGGCAAGTCGTTCCTTGCTCTCGATCTTTGTGCAGCCGTCGGCCGCGGCGTTAAATGGCGTGATCGAGACGTTTCACGGGGACCGAGCGTTTACGTATGCGCTGAAGGAGCAAGGGGCTTTAAGACACGCCTACGGGCATACGCACGTGGGCACACTGCGGAGATTCGTGAACTGCCTGCAGTCATAGCGGACACACCTAATTTACTCGACGACAAGGAAGCGGGAGAAGTGTATGGAGCCATCCTACATTGGGGTAAGAAGCCGGAAATTGTGGTTATCGATACTTTGTCGGCTACGCTTGCTGGCGGGAACGAGAATTCGGGTGAAGATATGGGGCGCGTACTATCCCACTGCAAATTGCTTCACC
>CAIYET010000637.1 GCA_903925285.1 Candidatus Hydrogenedentota bacterium
ACGACCTGCCGCACCGCGAGGCGCGCGCTTCAGAGGGGCACGCAGACCAGGCCGACGGCGGCGTAAGCGTAAGCTTACGCCCTTTCCTTTTTCCCTGACGGGAAATGAGGAGGTGTACAAAGATGGCAAACCACAAGCAAAGCAAGCTCCGTGTAGTGTCGCACCACTTCACGGGGCCGGCACTGTACCACCACGGAGGCGCCAACGATACGGTGACGGTGCCCGAAATCAAGGGCATCCTCTCCATCGACGACGTCGTGATGTGGTCGCCAGGGCTGATTGTAGAACCCATCGCCGTCGCAGGGCCGATCGTGACCTACCTCATCAAAGGGGCAGGTGGCGCGCACACACACGACCTGCTGTTCAAGCAGAACAAGGGAACCAAGGCGGTCACGGCAGGGGTCAACGCGTTCGGGAACGCCACGGCTGACTACAACATCGTCTACAGCGCGGCTGGGGGCGGTGTCGTGGACAACGCAGGATCAGCGGTGCTCGCGGATGACCAAGCCCTCGTGCTTGCGAATGACACCGTGATCGCGCCCGGCGTGATCTACATGACCGTAGTGGGGTATTGAAGGAGCGTGATGTGGATGAATCAAAGGAACATGAAACTCAGGACAAAGACTTTTCACTTCACTGGCCCCGCGCAGTACCACCACGGAGGCGTTGACACGACCAATACGGTCGTCATCCCCGGCATCCGGGGCATACCCAACGTGGACTGCGTCAAGATGTGGGCGCCCGGCCTCATCGTGGAACCCTTTTCCGTGGCCGGACCAACTCTGATATACCACGTCCGCGGGATGGACAGCGCACACAGCCATGTGCTCAAGTCCAGCAACGGCAAGGGCGCAACGGCCATGAAAGTGGCCGCCAACGTGCTCAACGTGAACACAGCCGGAGGCGACAACAAGATCGCGGGTGGGGACGCCGTACAAGGCGGTATCCTCAACGCCACGGCGCCTGCGCTCTTGGCAGGCAACCAAGGCATAGTGCTCCCGGACGACACGGCGCTGAACGGACTGGACATACACGTGACGGTGGTCGCGTACTGACGAAGGAGGGAAAAACACCATGTTGTCAAGTCGAATGAAAAAGATGAAAACGGTGTGCCACAACTTCGCAGGACCGGCCCAATACCATCACGGCGCTGTCAACGACTTCGTCGACGTCCCGGGACTCAAGGGCATCCTTCGCATCGATGATGTGAGGATGTGGGCGCCCGGACTGATCGTCGAACCCGTAGCCGTCGCAGGCAGGCGCGTGGAATACCACGTGTCCAGCGCAACCAACACGCACGCGCATGACATCAACTACAAGGACGCAGCGGGCGGCGATGCGGTCAACGTCGTGACCAACGAGCTCGGTCAAGCCTCTGGCGGCGACATCACTGTCGTCGGCGGGGGAGCCAACGGAGGCGCGTCAAAGGCGGCAACGCCCGCAACAGCCGCGCTCTCTGCAAGCGTCCTGCTCGCAAACGACACCAACATCAGCACCATCAACATATACATCCAGGCCGTAGGGTACTGAGTAGCATTGGGGGCGCTCACGCGCCCCCTTTAATCTTTCACTATCAACCAGGCAGTGACGGGAGAATCGCCTGCTGATGAACATAACAGTCAGGGGTGAGGTAGCATGGCAGAGATATGGGAAAACCGAGTGTTGCAGGCCAACCACAACTTGGCCCACGAATTTGAAATAGGCTTGTTGATCGCAAAGGTGAAGCGGAAACGGATTACCGACTTCATATACGACCTGTACGGGGGTTTGATTGCGAACCCTGAAACGTACCCCGCAGGCGCCATATCCAACTTCACCATCCCGCAGGACTTGAACGTCCCGCCGCGGAAGATACTGTACCACAAGAAGCCCAAGAACCTGTGGCAGATATTCGCTTCCGTGAACCACCCGGACGCCAGGTTCTACCTGAACGTGCCTCAGAACCAGCGCACGAAGGGCATCGACAACGAGCAGGGCTTCCCACGGGTGGACTTCACGAGCACCTTCGGGTGGCTGTTCGAGGGCCGCGACAGCGACATCGATGACCCGACCGACGCCGGCGAGTTCTTCCTCGCCGCGTACGATGATGTCGAAATCGCCGTGGTGAACATGGCGAACTACGAAATCAGGCCCCAGTCGAGGTTCGTGATCAACCAGATGGAACTCGAGCCGTTCGACTGCCGCACAGATCGCGGCTCTCGCGTCATCGCCGGCATCCTCAAGCAGTCCATCCCGTGCAGGTTCGCCTCGAGGGACGGGTCGCAGTACCCGATGGCCCTGCAAACGTTTTGGGAGAACTACAAGGTTCCCCCAATCACCTGGGACGGCGAGACGGCAGCCTACACGGACCAAGACGGCAAGAACCACGTCCTGTTCTCGGAGTGATGCCCATGTCGAGGCACAACTATCAGAACATATACGGCTTGGTCGAGGATGCCACGGCCGTTTCGGGGGCCGCTGGCGTTGGCGTCCAGCTCGGCACGAACATACTCAACGACAAGGTGCGCCGGATATACCACATGCTGATAGCAGACGTGGGCGGCGCTGGCGGCGTGCTCATCGTCTGGCAAGGAGACGCGGCCAACCATATCAGGACGCGGAAGATGACAGTCATCATTCCGGCAGGCGCCACGGTCGAGCTGGGCATCGACATCACCGAACCACTCGTAACCGCGCGGCCGACCACCTCGGTTCTGCCAGCCGCCGTCCAGAACAACCAGATATGGGCTGCGGACGCCGGAGCCGGAGGAATGTTCCAGGTGACGGCCTCGCAGTACGATATGCGCGGATAGGCGGTGGTGAGAACCTTGCCGAACCAAACGAGGAAGAACACGCAACCCAAGTTGCAGACGGCGTTCGTTCAGGCCGCCATCATGCCTGCCCCGCCAGCCGCGCTTGGGCCTGTCATCCCCGACGACATGGTGAGGCGCGTCACGAGGATAACCTGCAACCCAGCGGCTCACGGCACTCAGGTGCTTGTCTTCGCGGGTAGCGTGGCAAACCCCGTCGACTTACAGAAGACCACCTTGAATGTTGCGACAACCGCCGCTGGCGTGACGACTGTGGGCGGCACGCATCCCGGGGTTCCCATTCTGGTCTTCCGTCCAATGACCAGCGTGGCGCCAACGCGACTCAACCAGATATACGTCGTCAGCGTTGTTGCCGGAGAAACCGTCATTGTCGAGATGGAGTTCTACGACGTGAGGGGCTAAGTAGTAGTACGCATATCACCGAGGATGGAGGAGGACCCGGGATGGAGGTTCCGGGGAGTAGGTGATTGACCATGTGGAGAATGCCGGGGAACGAAAAGGAAGCCTTCAGGCGCATCAACAGCGGGCCGTTCAGAGCGACGGAGCTCGCCAAGTTTTTCGGGTACACGGATTACAGTTGTGATGCCTGCCACGCGCTTCGCCACGGTTTATTCGTCATCCCGGGCGAGACGTCGTGGTCTTGCTTGAGGTGTATGTGGTGTTGCCGCAACACGCCTCAATGCCAGTTACCGCTCGAGCTTCCCAAGAAAG
>CAIYET010000638.1 GCA_903925285.1 Candidatus Hydrogenedentota bacterium
ATTCATGCGCGTGCCCAACGATCCGGACTATCGCGTCATACTCCCCGCAGCTACGTCAGATGGTGTCGGCGTCGCGAACGCGCTGTCGCCCCGGATGATCCTGGCGGTCAACGCGTACGACTATGTCGGCTATAGGCCCAACGGGTACTTCGATCGCAACAATCTTCTGTTTCGCAACGGCATCGGCATGGAAGGCGGCCCGTTATTCGACGACAGTGTACCCCCTTTGTCTATCTACGACTTCAACGGCGTGACGGTGCCGCCCTTCTCCGTCGAGCCGTATGACAAAGATGGCAATCGCATCTCACCGATGCCCATCCCAGGGGATCCGTCTTTCGAGTCGGACGATTCTTTCCCATTGTTTCGTAGGCGTGCGAACGACTTGCCGGTTGTGCAACTTGAAATCGATGGTCTGACAGGGAGTGACGACGTCCCAGTGCCGAGGCTCACGCCCAATCCGCCGAATCTCATCGAGGGCCTGGCGAACCTGTCTTATTTGGTGTTGCGGGGAGGTGTCTTCCCCAATTATCCCGAACATGACGGCATCGACAATGACAACGACGATGCGATCCTGTCGGCGGACAGGGTCAACAATAACGGCGACGACAACGGGATCTTCGTGGATGAGCTAAACGAAGGTGTCGATGAAGGGCGGCGCTGGATGGATGCCACGCTGGAATTCCCGAAGGAGTCCGGGATATTCTGGCCGAAACCGGCTCCGGGCACGTTCGACCTGCTATCCGTGCCCTATCTGGCCCAGCTCTTGGATAGCACGTCCCCTCTGCTCGACGCCAACAAATATGACCTCACCAACCCTCAACTACCTCAAAATCCCGTTGACTACATGGGAATTACCGCCGATCCTCCTCGGTGGAAGGAATTTATCGAACGGCGTTTCTATCCGGGCGACAATGTGGTAGTTACCTTGTTCGAGGGCGACCACCAGCAACGCCACGTGGTGGATCGCGTGACGTATACCGAGCACGACGTCATCAACCGGGCGGTCGACGACGCTGTCTCCGTGCCGTACGATTTCACCGGGACGTTCCCGTTCCTTCCCACGCTTTACGGCAAGGCCTGGCCAGGGCCACCTCCCAGCCCGAACCCCTACGTGAACTGGTGGCCGGACAACACGATGGGAGCGGATTTCTACCGGACACTCGAGCGCAAGCACGACGCGGTGTACAACGGCGATCGGTTCGGCACGAGCAATCGGTGGGAAGCGACCGACGGCAACTATGACGACTGGTCGCACGACCCGGTATTGGTGCAGCCGTTGGAAGGCGAATTGCTGCCGCCATGGCAGGATCCATATGATCCCAGCAAGCGCATCTGGCCGACGGATATGCAGCGATTTAACGGCACGCCGCTCGAACCGAATGCGGCCTACGATCCGGAATTCGACTTCCCTGCTTTCTACTATCCGCAATTGGACGAAGGCGTATGGATGATCCCGGTAATGCACAAGAAGTGGGAGAGCGGGACTCCATACACGGACCGGCTCGATGCGCTGAAACTTGGGCGCATGACGATCGGGCAGAACAATCATCCATTTGTTTCCGTTGGCGAAGCGATGACATTGCCGTATTTCGAGGTTCATGAGAATTACTTCCTGGACACGAACTCCGAGACGAGCGAATTCATACAACACCCGCACGAAATGGAGCAGTCATTGTTCGCGGCCAATCCCTTCCTGCGCATGCCCGGCTTGGCACGCGAGGAACCGTTGCGTACGCGGGTAGGCCAGGCGTACCCGGCCGAGCAGAAAGGCTACTGGTATGGGGTCTTGAAGGGGCCATCGGTGCCGCCCGACGCCAACCAGGCGGCCCTTATGGGCGCGGCGGCCTTCGATCCGGTGCATTTGACGTGCGCGCGCGCGGACTTCTACCTTATGCGGCCCGATGTAAGCGTGGACATCACAGGTCTGGGACTGAGGGATTGGGTGTCGGATCCGTCCGCGCTATGGCAATTGCCGCAGGTGTGGCGTCCGGTATTCTTGTATCCGCTTCTGCCGACAGGCTCCCTCGATAAGGAATTGAACGACACGGATTCCAACTTGGGCTTCCCATACCTTGTGGCGAATGGCGGTGGTAAGGTGGTTCCCGTTCCGTTCACATCACTTGAGAACTATTTCCTGTTCAATCAGGCGCCCGTTCCCGCCTTGGGCGCCCCCGCGACGGCGGGCAGCGCCCTGTGGTCGCGGTCGCCGGTTCAGTCGCGCACCGCATTCTACATCTCGGGCAACCCCGGCTCGCCGCTTTGGTCCAATTTCGACCCGACCCAACCGTTCTCAGCACCGGGCCTGGCAGCGGTGCGCCCGGCTGCAGACGAGCCGGAGAATGGTACGCCACGGACGCTTGTGTCGGAAGCGCTGTTCGTATGGAATGCGGATGACGGCGTCGAAGACGGCATTTACGACCTCTACATCGATACGGGCGTACCGCTCGACCGCTCCGTCCAGATTACTCTTCCCGACAAACGCCGCGTCTCGGTCGACCGGCTGACCGCCGCCGACATGGCCTCGGGCACATTGCTCACCGATATGGGCAAGGCGCTGTTCAACCCCTACAATTGCATCGCCGCGACGGTGAAGCCGGGCGATGTGGTGATGGATGCGGAGGTGTTTACGGACCGCAACCGCTATGGGCAATGCTGGTCGCGCACCGATATCAATGGGCTTCCAGTACTTGGACCGAGCCGCACCAATCTGTTGCGCGAGGATGTGTACAACACTCTGACGCCACCAAAGATCGTGGTGTATGGCGATTCGCACGGCATGAAGATAGGTCTGACGCCCGACGAGAACGGGATTATGTACTATGGGACCGTCGAGATCCAGAACAATTATCTGGCCCTGAATCTGCGGAACTGGTCCAGGCGCGGGGTTCCGTGTACCTTCGCGGGCGTGGTGCTGACGCCGCGCGACCGCACATCGGGCCGCATCAATGTCAATACCGTCGAGACGCGCGCGTACCATAGGCCCAGAGACACCGTAAGGACCGGCGAGACGGAAAAGCCTTGGCGTCCTTTCAACGCGTTGATGGGGTTGCCGGGTCTGCGCCCGTACCAGACGTTGCCCAGCGCCGACTATTTCGACAATCGGATGACGGGACAACGGCTTGCGGGGGACGGCTCGAGTCCGCCCGCGCTCGGCCCGTTGCCCACTGCGGACAACGACGACCCCAACGTGTCGGACCCCGTGTTGGACCGCGTCAAACTCTTGGTGGCTGGACGTCCAGGGACCTCGGGGCAGCCAGACCGGCCAGATGGGCGATATTATAGGTCGCTTGACGAACTGATCCCGAACAGCCGCACCTTCCCCGTTGACAGTAGTATATCGGGCATCAATCCGTTTTCTCTGTCTCCGTTGAGCACGCTAAGCGATGCCAAAAAGCGCTTCGACCGAGAGTATTGGCGCTTGTCGCACATGGCCAACCTGATAACCATGCGCTCGGATGTGTTCGAGATTATCGTAACGGTCCAAGCGGGTTATGGCGTCGACGCGAACGGCAACGGCGAAATCAATTGGCGCAGTAACGACGAATTCATCGTGACGGCCGAAAAGAAGGTCCGGACGATATATGAAAGATAGGCTTTAGGCTTTAGGCTTTAGGCTTTAGGCTTTAGGCTGTAGGCTGTAGGAAGTGTGAAGTGTCCGTCACTTTTTCTACAGCCTACAGCCTAAAGCCTAAAGACTCACAGAAGTGACAGGCAAACGGATTTTTGGAATTCGGCAGCGAGTGGGGGCCGCGCGTCCGATGGAGTGACGATATGAAGCAGGCAAAACGGTTGATGTGGGCGGGTGCATTCGCGCTCGTGGCGATGTTGACGGCTTTCGGCGCTCACGCCCTGGATATCCTGGTGGGCACGCCAACCGACTTTGATACGGATCCGCTTATTGGCCGCACCGACTTGCCTCTGACCTGGGTCCATGCATCAAGCATCGGCGAAGCCATAGGTTTGGTGGTAGGTCCGACGACGATTTGGCTCCTGCCGGGGCCTAATGCCGACGCCTTTCCGCGCACGTGGCTCTGGCCTACTACTCCTGTAGACGGGCTCGTGTTCAGCATCGTAGGATACCCAAAAACAAACATCCTGCCCCCATTTGAACAACCCCAAGATGTGATAATTAAAGCTCCCGCCCAAGGGAATGTAAACTTGGGCAGCAACTCGAAAATCACCTTTGAAGCGCTGACCTTCACGGGGGGCGTCACAGTCGGCGTGGGGTGCGAGGCCACACTGAATCGGTGCTATATCCATGGCAACATTGCGGGTCCCGGTGTGCTGTGCGACGACGGCGCTACCCGTCTCACTCTGGTGAATTGCAGCATATCGCAAAACATGGGCCACGGCGTGTATGTCAAGTCCGGCGCCGCAATCATCAATTTTTGCTCGATCATAAAGAATGCTGGCTGCGGCGTGATAACTGAGTCCGATGCGAGGGCCTCAGTCAGAAACTCCATCTTGTACTATAATAATTATGATTCCGTTAGTACTTCTTACGGCTACCAGCTTTTTGGCGCGGGCAGCATGGTGATCGAGGGAGGTTTTAACGACATATATACTAAGCCGCAGACCGCTATCAATAATAACTATTTCAACAACGGTGGCGATACCGATGTTTATCCCGGATTGGACCCGGCCGGATTGGACCCGACGGGTTCCTCCTGGGCCGGGAAACTGCTACTCGGGTCGCCGGTGACTGACATGGCCGACCCGTTGGAATCGGAAGTGTGGATTGATTTCGAGGGGAACCCGCGTCCGATGGGGCCTGTGCTGCCTCCTCTGCTGACTCCTCGACGGGACATCGGCGCGGATGAACTGTTTCCACTCGGAAACATCACTGAGCCGACTTGGATTTCATGCAGTGTGTATCCCAATCCGGCTGGAACGAGCAGCTTTACGCTGGCTGGAAAGAGCCGGTTAACAGTCTCGCTGGTGTTCTACGACCCGAATGGAACAACAATCCAGGAGGCATTCATCGTGCCGCAGGGCGGGCGGCTTAAGGATATTGACAATAACGACAATCGCCTCGACTGGATCGTCCTCACGCTCGATCCGACGCGCAGCGGCGGGATATTGTACACGTACACGTACACGGGGCCGGATTTCGTCACGTGCGAGAAACTACTGTCGAACGGTCTCCTGGTCGACGGCCATGCCGCAGTGTATATTAGGGTCGGTGGGGATATTCTATCGCCGATAGAAAACACCGCCTTTCCTCCCTATGTCCTGCATGACGCCGCGATGGGTGGGCATTTCCTGATCGACACGATTCCGCCTGTCCCCCTTGATGCATACTTCGAGCCAGCGGGGCCTAATTCGGTCTTCAGCGCGAACAATATTGTGTCGCTGCACAATGACGGGCCGTTCGCGGCGTTAGGCGTGCCAAGCCAGCCATTCAGAACGGCGTGGGGGACGTATCCGTCGTATCCGTACCCAGCCCCTGACGGGTATCCGCAGTACGACCTGGAGCTGAACTCGCCGACATTGCGTCCGAGCCATGCGCCTTACGCGCCGAACCCGCCCATGCAGGTGCCATTCTTAGATGTCTTCTTCAATGTCGGCTCGTTCGCGAATGGCTACAACAATGGCCCCAATCTGAACATTGGGCTAACGGCACAGTTCCGCGATAGAGACGCGCGGACAATAGCTGGCATAACGAACAATATGAACGATACCGACGAGTGGGACTCGAGCCGAACGACGCGAACGGTGTCGGGTTTTCGGAGTGTGACACAGAATGCCGGCGAGGCGGCGGATGTTCTCAATTCGCGCCTGCCGGTCTACTGCGAGCTTTCCAATTTGAGTACTGTCCTGACGATCCAAGCCGACGCGTTTGCGAGTGATCCGGGTGGAATGGGATTCTGGTATGGGCTACCGCCGTCTCTTCCTGAGGTTTCGGGGAATTGGAGTTTCCCGCCGAGCGGTCTGCCTGTGGTATCGGGGCAAACGCTCGCCATGAAGGTGAACTTTGATGGGCGGGATAGAGCGGGCAATGAAAGCTCGCGGGTGAATATGCCGGACTTACGAATCTGGTGGTTGCGCGGAAGCACGAACGGCGCGTTTCCACCGAACCAAATGAATGTGCCTATCAATCTGCGGAGTATGCCTGGGGCGTTCCCGACGCTCGAGTGGGCGTTGGTGCGTCCGGGCCTAAGCCCTCAGTTCGAGAGGGGCCCGAATCCGATCTACACGTATCGGATATTCGGTCAAGTGCCGCAGTTCGACCCCAACTATCCCTACTATCTACCGTTGACCGACTGGGAACCGTGGGGGAAAGAAGAGCGCAATATGTCGCTGACGTCCATTCAGTTCGAATCCCTCCAGGCGTTGCTCACGCCGCCGGATTCGTTGTACGGTCGGTGGTTGCTGGTGGTGGTGGCCGCGTGCGACGAAGCTGGCAACGTTTCCCCGTGGCCGTACGAGCCGGTGACGGGGGTTGGGCTCCGACAGATCGCGCCAAACTTAGTCTCTGTCACTCCCCCCGATCCTGAAAGCGGCTGGAATTGGCGTCGCTTTTACATTCCCCCCGCGAGCGAGGTGGTCGATACGCGGTTGACGGCCGATTTTGTCCGCGGCGTCAGCGATCTAGGCCCGGTATCCGTCATGTCGTCTTCGGATTATGGGCTGCCCAAGGATTTGCAAGCGGTGTTCACGGTGAGCCTTGTCGGAAAGGACCAGAGCGACTTCCCCAATTCCTTCGTGGAGGTGGAATTGCTTGAAGACGGGAAAAGCGTGTTCTTGGCTGACCTGTGGGGTCGGCTCGAATCAGGCAGTACCCAAATGATGGGGGATCCCGTGCGCACCATCACGATACCGCGGGATCTTTATCCGGCCTTATATGGGCAGTCGCCGCGCGGGGAAATCAAAACTCCTACCGGCGACCCGCAGGCAGGCTTTCCGCCAGACGAGACCATATCCCTGTACAAGAGTCGGCTGGGCCACCCTGATAATCCGGATATGTCGCTTCCTGACTGGAAGGGGAAGACGGTTGACTATGTGTTTCGTGCGACGACGGTTTACCGGAACGTCTCGACCGGGGAGGTGACGCGCGATTCGAGTCCCGCGACGTTTGCCTTCAAAGTCGTTCGTCAACCGGTCGAGCAGTATCTCGAGACGCCGTCGGGCAAACAGCCCACCAAAGTGTTCGAGCGGGAGTAGGAACCGATGCGTTGGGCGCGGGATTTGGGAGTGACGTGAAATGGTCGCCTGTAGCGGAAGGCGGAAATGGGTGTGGGTTCTGCTGGCCGCGTCCGGCTTGGCAGCGGGATGTGTTCGCGCGCCAATAGAAGAGGGTTCGCGTGTCGTAATCGGCAGTTCGCCGGAACAGGATGCCAGTGTATTGGTCAGCGATGTGTCTTTGGGCCAGACGCCGTTGTCGTTGCGAAATCCGCCGCCGGGCGAGACGGTGGTGGTGGTGACGCGGGAGGGGTTCGAGCGCACGTCGAAGACGGTTGTTTTTCCGGAACGCGGCGAGCAACGGATCGTAATCGACATGAAACCGCTCAGGGGGTTCTTGACCATCGAGAGCACGCCGCCGGGTGCGCGGGTCTATCTGGACGGACGGGAACATCTGGGCGATACGCCTTTGGCGCACAAGGAGATTTCGATTGGCAAGCACACGTATGAGTTACGGATGAATAACTATAAAACGGCTACGGCTGAGATCGATGTCCGTGAGGACTACCGCTATCAGTTTGCCCATATTCTCGTGCCCAAGGATGCGCAACTGGGGATCGTGACGCGCCCATCGGGCGCCAAGATATGGCTCAATGGGGAATTGCGTCCGGTGGCGTCGCCCGCCAAGTTCGATGTTACCCCGGGCGATTACATTCTGGCGGTGTCTGTAAAGGGCTACGAGAAACTGGAACAGCCGATCGTGCTGGGGCCGGAAGAGAACAAGACGCTGGAACTGGTGCTGAAGGAAGGTAAGGCGCCCGAAGGGATGGTGCTTGTTCCGGGGGGCTTGTTCGTCATGGGCCTCAATGGCGCGTCTCCCGATGAAAAGCCGCAGCGCGAAATCGATCTGCCTGCCTTCTATATCGATCAATACGAGGTGACGAACGAGGAGTTCAAGGCGGTGTATCCGGAGCACAGGTTCGCCAAGGGCGACGTACAAGATCCGGTCACGGGTATATCGTTCAACCGGGCGGCCGACTATGCGAAGGCCATCGGCAAGCGTTTGCCCACCGAAGAGGAATGGGAGAAGGCCGCGCGCGGAACTGATGGACGCGAGTATCCGTGGGGGATGGAGTTTGTTAAGGAGAACGGCAATTGCGGTTCGGATGAGACGGTTCGTGTGGGGCGCTACCGCATGGGTGTTTCACCATTCAAGTGTTATGACATGGCCGGAAATGCCTATGAGTGGACCTCGAGTTGGTATCAGGCGTATCCGGGCAACCCTGAAGTGACTAAGGACTATGGCCAGCAGTTCCGGGTCTTGCGCGGTGGGTCGTATAAGAGCGATCGTTTTGGCGTGCGTTGTGCCCGGCGTCACTATGACCACATGGAATCCGCACGCGAGGACTACGGGTTCCGTTGCGCGAAGGATGTTGAATAGTGAGTAGGATACTTGATATCGCGATGAAGGGAAACTCTTGGCAAAGGACATTTTATCTTGACAAGGCGTAAATTCTGTACTACAATAAGCTCCAATAGGTTATGAAGTTCCCGGCGTGAGATGTTATTTCAGAATTCGCCGTATAAACAATACGCGCCGCGGGAGATGGGTATGGAGTGTGACCAAACGGTCGGATCGTGCTGGCAATGTAGTTTGACGGGGCGGATGGGCGAGTTATGATGAAGATTGGGCGTGGGCGCTCCAAGCGCTTGGTGCTCGATATAGGCACTCATGCTATCCGGGTTTGCGAGCTTTCGCAAACCAAGACTGGCTTTCAACTCACCCGTTATTTTCAGCGCGAGGTGTTGTTGGATCCTCTTCTCGACGATGAGTCCCGGCGGCATCACGTCAATGAGGAACTTAAGAAGCTCCTCAAGGAAAAGAAGATCCGCACCCGGAAGACCATGATAGCCGTGCCGGGACGTTCGGTGTTCACGCGCACGCGTACGTTGCCGCCCGTCCAGGAAAACAAGGTTACCCAGATCGTCCGTTACGAAATCCAACAGCAAATCCCCTTCGCGCTCGATCAGATTTCGCTCGATTTTCAGAAGTTGAGCAAGACGGAAGCCGGGGGCTATGACGTGATGATGGCAGCCATCAAGGTGGATGTCGTCGAGAAGCAACTGGCGTTGCTGCGCGACACTAAATGCGCGGTGGAAGTCGTGGATGTCTGCCCGTTCGCCACGTATAACTGGCTCAAGCATGTGGGCGAGTTCGGTGACAAGGGCGAGTGCGTGGCCTTGCTGGACATGGGTGCGTCCGCGACGGACATCGTAATCGAGCGCGGTGGACAGTTTCGGTTCACGCGTCCGTTGACGCTGGGCGGAAATGATATTAGCGCGGCTATTCGCGACGCGATGAACCTGAATTTCCTGGATGCGGAGAAGCTCAAGCGCGAGCGGGGATCGGCGCCTACGAGCGATCCGCGTCGCGACGGTCCCTTGAGCGAAGCGATCGCCAAGATTCTTACGCGGCTTGTCACGGAGATCAACCGGTCGTTTTCCTACTTTAGGTCGCTGCCGGGCGGCGGAACGATCGATCGGATCGTGATCACGGGCGGCGGCGCGTGCCTGCGCAACATCGTGCCGTACCTCCAGGAGCAATTCGGCGTCGAGGTGCGCATCGCGCGCCCATTGGCCGGCTTGGCGGTTGCGCCGGGCGCACAGGAGATCAACGAGTATCCCGAACAGGCGGCTGTGGCTCTCGGATTGGCCTTGCGTACCTTGCAGCCGGTTCCGATCACAATCAATCTTGTCCCCCCCGCCCTGCTCGAATCTGCCCGCCGCAAAGAACAGTTGTTCTATTGGGTGCTATCGTTCATTACTTTGGGGCTGATCGGCGCGTCGATCGTCCCCGGGCTGACGGCGAAGCAGAGGCTGGTCCTTGAACGCATCCAGACAGTCAAGAAATACGTCCAGGCCTACGATCCAGAAGTCGCGGAGAATCCGGCCAAAAAATCGGTTTACGAGGCCGAGTTGCAGGCCGCGCGAAATGAGGTGGCCGCGCGGCAAAGTCAACTCAACCTGCTTGGCAGCGCCTACACGAGCTGCACTTGGTGGATAAACTACGTACGCTTGCTAAACGATGTACGCCCGCAGGGCGGCAAAGTGTGGTTTAGCTCGATCGAGTCGTCGACCTTCAATCTCGGCGCGACCGATCCTAAGAAAGGTCAGTCAGCGTCGGGCTTCCCCGGACTGGCGCCTACCAAGGGCGTGGTCGAGGTGCCCAAACAGAACGGGCTTAAGATTCTGGGCTATGCGCGCGATCCGGATTCGCTGACTCAGTTTATCGCGCAGTTGCGCGAAAGCCGCGTTGCGCAAGGAGGAATGTTCTTCAACGAGGCCCAAGTCGAAAGAGTGCCCATTACCGAACTGGACGATGCGCGAGTAGGGCAAGCCTCCTCGGGCGGGCAGAAAAGTCAGCCGGGAGCGGTGGGCGGAGCGCTGGACGACTATGTGTATTTCTTCCATGTGGACGTAGTTTTCCAGGCGCCGCAACAGCCGCAGAAACCGCAAGCACCTAAACCGAAAGCGCCGAAACCAAAGCCATGATCATGAAGCGAGGCGAGTCATGAGTTTGCGCCGGGAACACATCATTGGTATGGTTGTGTTCGCGCTGCTGCTGGCATGCGCGGGCAGCGGCTACCAGTTCTATTACAAGAAACAACTTGCGATATACACGGACGATCTTGCGAAACTCGAGGCGCTCGAAAAGGCGTTGAAACATCTCGACGACACGTTCTCGGGCTATCGGCCCAAGGTGTTGATCGAAGCGGTCAAGGGCGATATTCAGCCTATAGCCAACGAGGTTATGCAACGGGCTGTGTTCTTCAACATGGCCGACTGGATGGAGACCGAGCCCATTCCAGATGGGAAAATGTTGCGGTTTTACTATGAGGAACAATACGCCAAAGCGATGAATAGTCTTCGGCAGTACGCCCAAACGCATGTGCCCAACTGCCCCATTCCCGAGAACATGACGTTTGGCGCGCAGAAGCCGGAGGACTACGCGGGTAAGGGCATCGCCAAACCCGATATCGAACGGAACATGCGCATGATTCGTTTTGGATCGAACGTCGTGAAGATGCTCATCGATGCCAAGGCCGTGATTGTCAACCAGGTCGAACTTCGGCCCGGACGCCAAGGCTACGAAAAATTATTGAACCTGCGCACGGTCGGCGTGTCGTTCGTCATGAATCTGAAGGATCTGGTGTTGTTTATCGAATCCTTGCGTATGAAGGATCGCTATTTCAATATCGAGGCCATTAGCATCCAAAACCGCTACATGCGCTGGCCAACCGAACCACCGGTCGAAGTGCAACTGTTGCTTGCGCAGGGGAGTTTCAACGCAACGGCGGCAGCGGTATCGGGTGGCCTCGGATCGCTGGCCAAAACCGGCACAGTCGGCCCTAGCGCGCGACCGGGCATGCCGGCGCGCGACGCCCTCGCCGGGCAGAATATCAAGGGCGGCAAGGCGAAAGAGGAAAGCACGTCCGATGGGATAAAGCGCTGGTTACGCAATCACTGGCTCTGGCCCTTCTAAGATGTAGGAGACGCATGTGAAAGCAAACGGGATGGATTCGTGGAAAAACTGAAGAAAATAGGCATGGCGCTCTTGGCAAACAAGGAGCGCGCGGTATTGGCGGTGATGGTTCTCATCTTCGGCTGGCGCGTCTATGCCGTTCTGAATCCGGAGCAATCGCTGCCACCCTCGAGCTATCGCTTGCCCAAACCCGACGACGGCCAGATCCCAAAGGCGGCGGTGCCGCCTGCCCCAGCACCCCGGCAATCAAGTTCGTTGGAGGCGGTTTACACACCCAATCCGTTTTGGTTTCTTTCTTCGCAAAAAGAAGTCCGCGGAAGCAACGAAGGCCCCGAAGACGCAGGAATTTCGCTTCTGCGCATTCAGAAAGGCCGTGGCGGTCGCGTGCGAGCCCAGATTAAGACGGCGGGCAGTACGCAGTGGTTCGACGAAGGCGCCTCGTTCGAAAGTTTTCAGTTGGTGCAAATCAACCCCGATCAAGAAACATGTTTAGTTCGGTCGGAGCGACTGGGAAAGAACATAACGCTCTCGATCACCGGAAGATAGAGTTGCTTATTCAATATCAGATCCGTTATAGTGACCTCAACAGCGGGAGGAAGGCAGCGTAATGAGTACCAAGTTGTCACGAAGCCTGTTAGCAAGTTG
>CAIYET010000639.1 GCA_903925285.1 Candidatus Hydrogenedentota bacterium
CGCACGCTTTCTTTTGCATCCTCCGGCGTCAGAATCACGAACGGGAGCGTGGCCAACACATGATTCTCGACCGAAATCCGGAGTTCCCATGCCCCGGTTTTCTGTGCGATAGGGTTTCCGGCAATCGGCTTGGTCAGTTTATCCAAGAGAATCTCTCCGTGCGAGATCTCCAGCGGCAAAGTACATGACTCCGATGCCGTTGGATCGTTTAGATAAACCATTTCGACGCAGAGGCCGAGGCCGACAAACTTGCTCGGATGAAACCTCTTTGGTGTTATCTTGGCCTGAGGGATGAGCATCTCCGCCGTGTTCAATACGACGTGCGTACATTCTGCGGTGCCGTCCTTTACGACGATCAGCCGGGTTTCCGTTGCCTCAAGATCGGCAGCCAAGCAGTCTCGGCTGAAGACTTCCAACGCATCGCATCCCAGACTCTTTCCTGTGTCCACCAGCCGCACCTCAGCCCGCCAAGCACCCGGCATGTCTAAGATGCCATTGAGATCGTTGACCACGAAGGTCACAGCGGCCTTGGCTTCACCGGCTGCTGCAATTTCCTGAGTCAAGGTCCGATGAAGAGTTCCGTTGGGTTGTGTAAGATCCAGTGCGAGATACAGGGGATAGATATTCCCTCTAGAAGGCAGTGCCAGCATGACCTTAAAACTCAACTCCGTCGAGTCTGGATAGATTACACCGTCAGGCTGGTACCCTCCTTCCCGACACGTCACCATATGGGAAAGGTCACGCAGACACACGTCACGATACCAGTTTCTCGTCCGGAACCTAGAGATGGCGCCGCATAACGACTGCCAGAAGTAGAGTGCAGTCCAGGATACGAGCAGCAAGCCGGACACCGCAATCGCCCATGGCAATAATCTGTGAAGCCACAACCTTATGCGCGCCCTGGCGTAGTTGTGCTTGACCTCCTTCGTCGCTTCAGGAAGCTGCATGGCGGCGCCGTAGGCCTCAACGGCGCCTTTCAGATCACCTGATTGCTCAAGGGAAACACCAAGGTTGTTGTATTCCTCAACAGTCGCACTGGCGCCGGGGCGTGAATCCGATACCGAGTCCTGGTGCTCCAAGGCTGTAAGCATGGCCTTCCTGTCTTTGTCGAGTTGGCCGGCCGCGAAGCAGGTTGACGCCCTCAGAACCAGGGCCACAAGGCTGGCCGCAATCACAATACTCTTCATGATCTTCACCCCACGATCAGTCTTTCGCATTTGGCTTCGTTAATAATGTCTTCGAACAGCGCATCAACGTCTGACTCATTCAGACCCGCTGAGCCACACACCAGGCAGTTGGCGTTCTTGGGGACTTCCCACGTCTCACTGTAAAGCATGTGCGGGAAGATGCCCTCTACGGGCCGGTTCCCGAACAGGATGTAGTTGCCCGCTAATGGGCCGTAATCCGAATCCGCGGACTTTTCCATCATCGTTAGAAGGGCTACACGGGCCTGAATCAGCGCGATCTGAGCGATGTCCACGTTCAAGGCGGCCGTGGAGCGAAACTGTTCATTGTCGGGGTTCGAATAATCGAATGTCTCCGTTTCCTGGCCGTCGAACCGGCCGCTCCGGTTGAGGAATCCCGCGATGCACGCGTAGCAGGCCGTTCCGGGCATGACGCGACCGACTTCGCCTCCGCAGCCGCCATCAAACACGCCCGCGAAGACAAGGGGCACGCCAGCTTGAACGGTCAGTTCGTTGACTACATGTTTCGATGCCTCGTTGTCTGTACACAAATGCACCTGGGTTGACTGCCGAATCAGTCCGGCCAAAGGTCCCTTCTCTTTGACCACGTCCATTTCCGCAATGTCCACGTTGCATTCCGGGTTGATATCCAGGAGGCGTTCCCGGAGGGCATCGACCTTCCGGCGTCCCAGCGAGGAATAGCCTAGAGGGTGACGTATGATATTGTGTTCCTCCAGGTTCTCGCCCCGGCGATCCACGAGCGTAATGTTCCCCACACCGAAACGGGTCGTCTCCTCGGCCACGCGGGCGCCGCCGCTCCCCGCCCCGATAATAAGGAAATGTTCATCCCTTGCCGCGTCGGGGTTCAGACGGGCGCGTGTTCGTTTGAAAAGTTCTTCACGGTTCATGGCCCTTCTCCAAATCCTAGTTATCACCGTAGGCATCCGGCACAGGCCACTCGCCTGTCACTTGCCATACGAGAAAAGCAAGAAACCAACGCTGTGCAACACCGACACACATGGCGGCGGTGTCGCGTGACGGATCCCAGATGTTGCGATTCCGTTTGGTTTCGCCGGGGTAGAACCAACATATCCGGTTTCCGCCAAGAAGATGTGGCGTACCGGACGGCATCCCGGTCCCAATGACGATCTCAGGCGGCGTAGCGGGGTAGTCGTCGGGATAGTCAATCCGTATTGGGAATTCGTTTCCTTCTATCCGAACAACGTGTTCCCACCAGAAGTGGTTCGGCGAATTGTTGTAGCGGAACCGGGGGGCGTCTCCCCAACGTTCCCGCATGGCAGCGTGTTCCAGAACCAGCCTTCTTTTGTCTGTTAACAGACTCATGCTTCTTGTCTCCTGTGGCCGGGCCGCATCTTTGCCACGGATGCCGCTCAGACCATGCCCGTGCCACTAATTCAGGTAATGCGTGTCAAACCGCCCAATGGCGTTCACACGGTCGTCGGGGGCCTTCTTGACCGATGTCGTGCCGACTAACTGGTTCGTGTCCCGGTCGAAGGCAAGGCCCTCGCCCGAAGACCGCGAGTGACGCAGCGCCTGGCGGATTTCCTCCGCACGTTCTCGAGTGATCGGCTGAAAGTTTCCCATTACATGTTCTCCTTGTACGCTTGAAGCGCTTTCGTTCCGAAGGTTCTTACGGGTAGATCAGCAGCCTGACCCTTTGCTGTCCGTTTGGATTCCCGCGAAAAAGCGAGTGTGGACGACCGGCTTGGCGCGGCAGAAACGGCTGCCTTCGCTTTCGGACGCTCGTCCTCCAGCTCCTTTTCCACAGCCAAGGCGATTTGCGTGAACCAAATCATGGGCGTCCAGTGGTCTCTCAGGAAAGGGGAGTCGTACTCCATCATTGCGCCGTTCCGTTCCACGAGTACGGCAGGCTTAGCATCGGGATTCGGACCGAATACGATCAGCGTGCTGAACCCTCGTGTGCAATGAGTGAGTTCCACGCACAGCCGTTCCTTTCCGCCCAGGGCAAGTGCGCGTAGGCGCATTTCATAGTCGTGCAGGCGCCGCAGGTTTGCGAAATCCAGCCGTGTTCTGAGTGGGGCAGCGTCACAGAAGGCTCGAAGAGACGGGGTCACGGTGAGGATCGGCATGTCGACGATCTCTGGTAAGACCTTGGAGTACTCGTACCCACTGGCCTCACCCATGTAGAAAACGTCGAGCTTAAGACCTTCCGAATACAGGCTGTCACTGGACTTCTTGCCCCAGGCCGCCGGAGTTTCTGTTATGACGATGAACACCATTTCCTGCGTGGCGCTCGCGCGCACATTATTGCTGTCTGTTACGTAGTCGCCGTTTGAACAGGTGTCCAGACGACCCGGGTGGAGGTGCACATCGCCGATATGACCGGCTCGCGGATCGATCAACTGGAGCCTTTCGAGTTCGTGTTGTTGGAAGTACCGGTCGAATTTCACATGGCCACCTGAACAAGTGACGTCGTTGCCGGCCTCGATAAGGCTATTAACGAGAATCCGCCTGTTTCGAGTATCCTCGTCTACCACCTCGCCAACCAGAGCGTATCCTGTTTCCAGACCGCGATTTCGCGAGCGGAACTCGTTGATGCCGCTTACGAGGGCTTCAAGCGCCTGCCGTGAGATCGCGACGCGCGGTATGGAAAGTCCACGGCTCAGGATCCCCGTGACAGGCGGCCTTCCTTCTCCATCGCCCCGCATCTCGTAAACGTCCGGAATACCTTGTGCTTGTCCGTTGTCGATGGCAAGGCGTTGAACCATTTTCTCGAATATCTTCATCTGTTCTTTACGATTCCTCTCAACCTTGCACCAGAGAAGGAGCAACCCTACCCCGAAGCTTAGCGCGAGAACCGTCACGACAAATATCCAGTCAGGAAGAACGCCTTTCAGCATGGACATCACGCCCGCGGAATCAGCCTGCTCCGCTGCCTGGTTGTCCTGTGCAGAGAGGGTATCATTCCGTGCCGGCGCATGACTGGGGCTTACACCTTCAATAGATCGTGGCGAGTCGTCGTCGAACTGTGCACTCCTTGGAACCGTGTAAGGAAAATCCTGCGCGCGAGCACTGGTCGCGGCCGGCGACGCAGTGATTCCTGTCGCACCGTATATCTCGGCTGCGGCGCAGACTTGCGACACGGTTGGGGAAGGCAAGGACTTTGCCGGCCAGTCATCCGCGTAGACCAAACTCGTCAGGCCGATCGCCCATACTGTCATATTCATCAATGTCCAAAACTTCATCGCTATCTCCTCGTTCGGCTGCCTGCTTGAATCGCTTCGCGCAGAATCTCGCCGTGTTTAATGCCGGGGTCTTCCATGGTCTGTCCCGACACCCCAAGTTGTTCGGATGGCGTCAGAACGCCCGAGAGTTCCTCAAGGCTCACGCCGTTACGCAAGGCAATGACCCGTGCCTCGTTCCTCGACCGGTAGGTCTTAGCCTTTTCCAGTTCTACGCGTAGTTGATCGAGGCGTTTGTCTTCAGCCGCAATTGAGCGAACTAGCGCGGCCATAACGA
>CAIYET010000640.1 GCA_903925285.1 Candidatus Hydrogenedentota bacterium
GATCTCCTCGCTCCCGAAGCGCTTTCAATGGTTCAGGGGGCGTCAGGCGCGGTGAAATAGTAACAGGCGACATGAAAGTGTCAGCGGCCAGCCAAATGCAGCACACTGTTTGGCCAGGGCTGGTCGAAGCGCCATAGGGCCGAGCAGGTGGTCGAGTTTCTCGGCAACTGCGAGAGAAAGGGGTGGATCAAGCCAGCAACCGCGCACAACATGCGCAATGCCTGCGAACGGGTCTTCGGGATACTGGAGGCTGACGAGTCCAAGGACATCTCTAAGTTCGACGTCGAGGAACTGCTACGTCGTTTCCACAACTGCAATCAGGACGTGTCTGCTGCGTCGCTGCGGGCATATGGTTCCAGAATCCGAACGGCGATAGGCGAGTTCCTGCGCTACAAGCAGGACCCTTCACGCTGGAAGCCGCAGATCGAGACGCGAGTACGTGGAAGGACCGACGATCATGGCGAGGGGAAAGCCAAGGCCCCGAAGCGACGACACGACCGGTCTTGGGCTTTTCCGCCTCTGGGAAAAGCCATCCTGTAGAGGACATTGCGTCCCCTCCTTCCAGGAAAGCCTGTTGTGTTCGCGGGAAACTGCCGTATTATTACATACGGGTTCACCAATCCCGCGCTCCACGGAAGGCTTCATTTTCCGCGGAGTTGCAGTTCGGGGCCTCGTCCAGCGCTAACTGGATGAGGCCCTTCTTATTCATTCGCCATCGCCACCTCCTTTCCTACTTCGTCTTGCGCCGTTACAGTTCCTTCAGCCGCCGCTCGAACTCTGCCATGATCTTTGTGTGGAAGAAACCGGGACTGGCCTTTTGCATCAAGCCAGCACAACGGCGGGCGTCGTGCACGGTGATGGCTTTCACGCCGACGAGTTCCAGCAGCAGTTCCATGTCGGAGCCAACAGAGTCCAACAACGGAGAGGAGCCGAAGCCAGCGCCCCAGGAACTGGGGGTCAAGCGCCAGCGATACACTGTCTTCCTTGGGGCGGACGGCCGAACGGCCCTGATTGATGTTCCGCTGCCGCTGCAATCCCAAGATCTGAAGCTTATTATGAAATGGACCGAATACATGGGGGAGGCAATCGGCGACAAAAAAACGCCCGACACCAGTGCTAGCTGATGCCGAGCGTATTCGAAGCTCCCGCGGTGATCGAGATCCCACCAACGGGAGGCCGGAGCAGGGCTCCGACTTCATGCCTACACATGGAGTATAGTCCGCGAGCCCGCCGGTGTCAAGGGGACCTCCCCAAAAAAGGAGACCTCCCATGCAACAAAACCGCGTGCAGAGGCCCGGCTATCGGCTGATATTCTGTAGGTGCTTCAGGCACTACAGGACGCACAGGCTGGTGTATCCGAAGCATTCGCAGTTCTTCTGCTTCTGGGTTCGCTGCGCCTAGGCGATAGCGAGGGTTCTTCCGCCCCAGTCTGACCGGGGCGACCGTTCGCCACCTTCGCCACAGTCACGCCAGCCCTGACGCAGATATACCGCACCTCGTGACCTGGATACTTCGCCTTCAGGTCTCGCAAGATCATCCCCGAACGTGCGTCCGCCAGCACCGCCGCCTCCAGCGTCAGACGCTCCGGACTCTTCGTGTGCTCACCACTCCCCGCCTTCCACTTCAACGTGACACCGTGCTCCACGCAGATCTTCCTCAGGCGCGGCGGACTGAGCTTGTACTTCGTACACGTCGCCGACGCATGGGCGCCTTGGTTGATCTCCAGAGCCGCCTGCGCACGCACCCGGTCGTAGGCTTCGCGGTCGTCGAACGGCACGAACGCTTGCGTCTCCGGATTCCAAATCTGACGCGGCACGCATCCGAAATTCGCGCGTGCCTGCTTCCGGTGGAGGTCACGGTACGTCTGGTTGCAGGCAGAACAGCGATAGCTCGCAACCACAGGGGCGGCTTCACACTTGATGCACACCCCGGCCTCCTTACGCTCTCTCTCGCTCTTGTAGTTCATGCAGCTTATATACCGCGATTTGGTTGAGTAGTTCATGCAGCTTATATACCGCGATTTGGTTGAGTAGTCAAACAAAAACTATAATTATTTTCTGATTTCCTGTTTGCTTCTCGACAGCAATCGGTGTTTGTCAACGGGTGGTGCGCTGTCGCTGTGATGTTCACGAGACCCTACCCACAGCCACCAAAGTCTGAGGAACCGCATGAGCCAGTGAAACCGCGGTGTCGAGGCTCTTGAGGTAGGTGTCGGCGGGATCATCCGTCTGCTCCGAGTCGTCAGGCATTGGGTTGGCGCCGGGCTTCTGGTACGTGCCGTAGGTGTAGGTGGGCAGGGTGCCGTCCGGGTTTCTGGACTTTTCGATAGAGAGGCGGTACTTGGCGATCCGGGTGGAGATGAAGCGGAGTAGGCGCTGTCCGGCCTTGGGGAAGTTGGCGGCGAGCCACTGGTCGTCGTCGTCCTGAATGTAGTCGGAGTAGACCCACTCAAGTTCAAGCCGGCTCTCAACGCTGTTGAGCGTCTTGGAGACCTTGGTGTCCTGCGGGTCCGGAAGCGGGGTAGGGATGTGGCGGTCTCTGAGCACGTCAATCCAGACGGTCCAGGCGTTGACCTTGGGGAGTGAGTCGTCGTGCTTGAGGGTGGTTGGGTTGAGAGCCGGGAAGCGGGCGCCCTTCGGCTTGTCAGAGCCATGGGTAGGGGCGTCGGACGGGATACTTACCTTAGTCTTGGGTGGTCGTCCGGGCCTTCTCCTTGGGGCCAGTTCTTCTGAAGGTGGTTGAACCGTGCCGGGAAGGGGAAGTTGCTGTTGGCCGGAGGATTGAATTTTCGATTTTGCAGTAGGTGTGGTAGTTGCTGTTGTAGTTGCTGCTTCTGCTTCTGCTTCTGCTTCTGCTTCTGCTTCTGCTATGTCGTCACTTTTCGTAGACACACCGTCACAAGCGTCACGCTTCGTCACGCCGTCACAAGCGTCACGCTTCGTCACGGAGTTACGCTGTCTCTCGCGCCAACGCCGCGTGCGTTCGGCAGCAAGGCGTAGCGTATCTTCCTTGTTGGTCATGGCGCGATACTTTGGATAGTTCAGGAGTTCCCATCCTCCATCCACTGCGGCGATGCGGCGCCCCTCGAGCTCTTGACTTCTTGAATCTGTGTCTGGAGAGAGAAACTTCCTGAGAGCCTTTTCACAGGCCTCCCTCGGAACACCGGCGCGTTTGGCGAGTCCTGGCACCGAGGCCATAACAGTTCCATGCTTATCGTCAACCATCGCGAGCATAGTGATCCACACGATTCGCGTGTGGTCATCCTCCTGCCAGATGGTGGAATCAAGAATCTGTGAAAAGAGCTTTGTGTAATGCGGCATGGCGGATCTCCTGTGACGGGCGAAGTGACGGCGGCGTGATACCATGCCGTTACGGTAGCGTCACACAAACGAAAGTCAAGACAGAAAATCACTTAAACTTCAAGCAGGGCGGGCACACCTTGAACGTGCAGCGTCGTTCCGCATCACAGCAGGCGGTCGTGGTGAACGTGATTCCATCCCGCGTCCTGCGGTGGCATCTTCGTCCGGCGCCACGGAAGCGGGCGCACTTTCTACAGCACTTGGTCTTCACGGCTTCACCTCCTCGTGGGTTAGCCATTCGTCGGCGTCTCTGCTTCCGCCGGTCGCTCGTTCTCCTGAAGCCCCAGTATCCGCGCGATTCCGCAGTACCCGCATGCGCAGCCGCGTGTCGGGCAGAGCGTGAGTCCATGACTCCCGTTGAAGTTCTGTTCGGCTTCGAGCAACTCGACGATCTGCGAGTGCTGTCGGATGATGATTGCGGCTTCTTCGCCGCTCAGTCCCGTTACCATGCTCATTCTCCTTTTGGCGCAGGAAGTTCGTAGATTGCCACATGGACCCAGCCCTTGCCGGTCCAGTTTGGCGCGAGACCAACGGCGTCATCGTGGCTCAGCAGCTTTGATGCCCGCCACCACTTTCCTTGCGGCCAGTATCCGACGACGATCCAACGGTCATCCATTGTCGGTCGGGATCTTTCCCTCCTCAATCCGTGATGATGCCCAACTCGGAAACCTTGAGCGTGTTGTTGTCAAAGTCGAACCCTATTCTGGTGAAGGCGCCGCCGGTGTTGCGCGACTTCAGGACATGCACGATGCGGTTGACGGGGATCTCAGCGGTGATCTCGCCGGCGGAACAGGAGATGGTCTTCACGCGCCGCTTCTTCGCATCCCTGACGAACTCGTACCACATGGCGTCAGGGGTGAAGTTTCCCCAGCCGCGAGTGAGCGCCATGTTATCGAGCGTCTTCCCGTGGGAACCTGGGCGCGGGTGAGTGATGGCGATGAAGCTGGACATCGAGGGTTCAATGGCGTTCTTGATACCCCTGATCAGCTTCGAGTCTTCGTTGTACAGATCACCTCCGAAATCGGCGAGTGTGACTGCGTCAATAGCGATGATCCGTTGGCCACGCTGTACTTCGGTATTCAGCCAGCCCAGTAGGTAGCCGACGTTGGCATCCTGCCCTTTTGGCACAGCGTGGATGCACTGGCCGAAGGCTGAAAACTCATCCGGCTTAACCATCCGGCGCGTCTCCTCCGGATGTGTGCGCTGCCACTTCAGGCTGGTCAGGAATGAGCACTCAGCAACCATTGCGGCGGCCCGTCGTAGGTGGTAGGCCCGCCCGCTTTCAAGTTCCAAGACTGAGCATAAGATGCCAAGACGGAACCACTCCAGTATTGCCTGCAGCAGGAACAGGCTCTTTGAGGCGCCGGGCGACCCGCAGATTACGGTCACCCCGCCGGCTGTAATCGCCTCCGTGATACTCGACAGTGTCTTCCAGGGCCAATCCACGACGTTGCGCTTACCGGACAGAACGTCTTCGGTCTCGGACAGCAGTTCTGCGTGGGCGCCGGTAGGTGATGCGGTAGCGATGTAGCCGCAGACCACCTCAGCCTTCTGCTCATCCGGAAGGTCGCCCATGATCCGGACGAGGTCCACGACTCCGGAACCATCTGTCGGCAGGCTGTCAATTGCGTCCAAGTCTACGATCTTGACCAGGGGTGGCTGGGGCAACTTGTTCAACTCGGCGATGACACCGTTCTGATACTCAAGGGTAGGATGTTTGTTACTCCAGACAGTGACAAGTTTCTTCCCGTTGAGCGGAGACCAGTCAATATGTGCAGCATCTTTACTACCACTTGGCGAACATGTGGCTACAACACCGAGCGTTTTCATCATAATCACGTTCGGTTCGCCCTCCACGAGCACCACTTCGGGGGCTGCTTGAAGGGCTTTCCGGTTGAAAAGCGGCATGAGACCAGGTGGTCGGCGTAGTAGGAACCTACCCTCAGCGTTCTCATAACCATGTAATCCAGACTTCGGCTTCGGTTTCCCGTCTTCCTCGTTCCACTGCCCCTTAAGGCTGAACACGATCAGATCGAGGTGTCCTGTCTCGGGGTCGCTGTAGCCGAATGTTCCGGCCAGCGTTCGGCGCCCATCGAAGTCGGGGAAGGATCTCTTGAGGTGGTCGGCGTCGGCGAACTCAGCCGCCTTCTTTAGGTTCTCAAGCGTGTCAAACTCCTGCTGCGTCGGACGCGAACCCACGTCAGGACCGGTTTGTGCCGTCCGCATCGTTGCCAGAGTGCGTTCGGCCTGCTGGATGGCTGCTTCCGGGCGCCCAGAATCGGCGCTCGCCTGCAGGAGACGCCCGCCAAGCTCGAGTAGCGCGCGCTTGTCGGCGCACTCCCGGATGATTCGGCAGTAGCTTTCAACGTTTGATGGGGTCGGCGTGTCCATGATGAGCCGCCCGATGTATTCGCGCCCGCCGGCCTCATCAAGACTGTGAGTGCGCTCCAGGGCATCACACAGAAGTATCTCATCCACCGGAAAGACCGTAGACGCCTTGATCGCGCGGAAGATGAGGCGGTGGCGCGGTAGGTAGAAGGCACTCTCGTTCAGCATCATCACGACGGTCGCGGCACGAGATTCGATCAGGCAGCAGCCGAGCGCGGCAAGTTCAGCGCGTTCGTTGTACGGCGGCACCCGTTCCAAGAGCGTCTGTGCGTTCTGTGGCATGTGCTGGTACTCCAATCTATGGTTTTGATGTTGGGCGAAGAAGCGTCGGGAAGGGAAGTCATACCAGGCCCCGTTATGTCCTGGCCGCTTGCTGGGCCGGTGAGCAGCCGGGCGTGGCATGTCTCCACACACAAGCGGCGCAGGACAGTACAGAACTCATGAACAGCGTGGGCGCTCAAATCCCAGTGACGAATCTGCTATACACCATGCCGATCAGGAAAGCAAGGAGAAAAAGTTTTCGCAGTTTTTGTTTGACACCGAAACAATAACAGGTATATTATGAGGACTCGGGAGACTGAGAGATGAAGTACGGCAGCCAGCGAGAGAGGAAACAGTCCGGCGTGTGCATCGTGTGCGAGGGGGCGCCGGTGGTGCAGTGCTATCGCTGCCTAGCCTGCTACGCGACGTACCGTGATGCGAGCCGCAAGGAGGCTAGAAAACGCCTCAAGTGCCTGCCGCGCCAGATCTGGAATCCGGAGACGCAGGTCTTCGTCTCGATAGACGACCGGGACGGCTACGATGCGGTGCGGGCGAAGATTGCTCGGGAGATGGACGCCGGCGCCAAGGGCTGGCCGATCTGCGAGAAGTACAAGCTGTCCTGGCCACGGCTGCGGAAGATCTGCGTCGAGCACGGTGTGACATCGAAGCGGAAGCAGGGCGGTTGGGATCATCCGAAAACTCCGGAGCGTGTGGCGCTGGAGGCGTCGGTGCTGGCGGATGCGCGCGCGGGCATGTGCCTGCGCGACTTGAGAACGAAGTATCCGGGGCACGCGGTCAGCTACATCTGCGTCAGGGCCGGGGTGACGGTGACCAAACAGGAGGGGCACCATGCAGAGTCAAGGTGTTGAGCGTGAGGCGTTTTCATTCGGCATGTGCGCCGGGATAGCCGTCATTCTACTCTGGTTGGCGTTTCTGTGTGGCTGCGCTGTACACGTTGTCGAAGGCATGCCGGTGGTGAAGGGCGACAAGAAGCCGACGCACGCTGATGCAGATTCTAGTGCACGCTCGCCAAGTCGCGGCGAGTGGCCTGCGCATGATCCGGATACGTGGAGACCAGAGAGGTGAGTGAGAAGAAGCAGGGGTGCCTACTGGACAGCGAGCAGGGCGCGGCGCTGTGTAAGTTCGCTGAGGAGAACACCTGTCAGGTGTGGCTGGAGCAGGTGAGCAGGGACAAGGACGTTGGCATTGTGATCGAGGACGGTCATTTGCGAGAGGCCGCCGCCAATGCCTGAGAGCTGCAACGAACTGGTGATGTCGCACATGCCGTTGGCCGAGACCATCGGTTCGCGGTTCTCGCGCATTCCTGTGGACGACGCGAAGCAGGAGGCGATGGTTGCGTTGGTGCTGGCTGCACGGAAGTTCGACCCGGAGCGTGGCAAGAAGTTCTCGTCATTTGCCGCTGCAGTTATCCGCAACCATCTACTCGATGCAGTTAGCGACTACTGTCCTCTGCCACACGGTGACAAGGCGCCAGAGGAGCGTGAGGCTGTTGAGGACTACGATGCGCTGCGAACGGCGATGAACGCGCTCATGCCGGACGTTAGGCTGGCGCTGGAGATGCGGTACGGAGAGTCTGAGGCGACATTCGAGGAGATCGGGGCGCGGCTGGATTGCACGCACGTCTACGCGATGGCGATAGTCGCGGCTGGCTTGGCGACGTTGAAGCGGATGATGGAGGCAGAACGATGAACAACTGCACCGAGACCTTCGAGCAAGTGGTCGCGCAGCTTCCCGGCTACGGAGTGGTGACGGGGACCGTGATACCTGCGCCGGATCGCGCTGTTCCGAAGACTCCAGAACTGGAAATGGGGAGAGCAGTGTGATCCTTCTCAGCTCGTTCTACAACGCCGGCAACGAGCACCGCGACGCTGAACTGCTTGAATGTTGGAAGCGTAACGAGCACTGCCCGGCATTCGAGAAGATCTACCGCTTTGTGGATGCGGACCACGATGAACTATATAGTTCCGGGAAGCTGGCCGATGGAGACATCCTGATACCACTGCCTGAGTCTAAGACGATTATCGTGGCAGTGGGATCGCGGTCCACGTACAGGGCGTACTTCGACTTCGCCAACAGGACATTCGCGCCTGGAACAGTGGTGTGTCTCTCCAATGCGGATATCTGGTTCGACGAGACGCTGTTGAACATCAACGGGCAGCAGCTTGATGGGCGGACGTTCTTCGCCTGTTCGCGCTGGGGCTTCATGGACGAGCTGGGCGGTTGGCATTGGAACGAGGGGTACGACAAGAACGCGCCGGTCGCTCAGGACGCATGGATCTTCCGCACGCCGATAGAGTGGAAGCGAGAGGTGAACACGCTGGACTTTGAGTTTGGTCACATGCGCTGCGACAACGTGCTGGCGTGGACGATGCAACAATCAGGCTACCGGGTCATCAACCCGACGTACCCCGGCCCAAAGTCGCTGAAATTGCATCACGAACATCGCAGTCAAGCGCACAACTACGGTGCCGCGATTCCGGGGCCGATGATCTTCGTGCATCCATGCCAGCTAGGATGAAAGCATGTGGCCCGGCGGCGAGGTTCCGAACGAGAGCGACTTGAGGGTGTGATTTCGTGGCGCGGCGGCGTGATCGAATCCGCGTCGGGTAACGTGACTGGCTTAGGAGCCGGCCCGCGCCACAAACTTAGACTGGAGAACGGAGCATGGCAAAGTATAGAAAGAAACCCGTGGTGGTTGAAGCGTTCAAGTGGACTGGCGACCTTAACGAAGAAGCATACCCCGAGTGGTGCATCGCCGCTATGGAGAGGCAGGACGTGGTCATCATGTATCCTGGCAGCCCAAATGCAGTGATGCGCATTCATACGCTTGAGGGAGTACATGATGCGCAGCTCGGCGATTTCATCATCAGGGGCGTCAGGGGTGAACTCTACCCGTGCAAGCCGGATATCTTTGCGGCCACCTACGAGAGCGTGGATGCGGAGGAACCGGAAGCGAAGCCACAATGGAATACTGATGTGGAGGCGTTGACGCATTCGTAAGTGATTCGTGGCGCGCGCGGCGTGGCGATACCACGACGGCACAGACACCGCGAAATGCGGACAGGCGAAGCCCGGATATGCCGAGCCGGGAGCCGATGGCCGATGTAGGAAACGGACATTGCCGGTGTAAGTCCGGCCCGCGCCACGAACTTTTGGGGAGGCGACGATGAAATGCCCATGCTGCAAAGAATCTCTCAAGCAGTGCCAGTGGTGCGGCACGTTACTGCGTGCTGGCGACCAAGACCACCAGTGTCCTCGTCGGCACGTTCGTCGCGTATGGCGTCGGAAGGCTCGTCCTGACTGTGCGGAAACGAAACGCGCGCCAAGGCATCCGGCGCATGCTGGAAACTCGACGATGTTTTGATTCGTGGCGCGGCGGCGTGTGTCGTAAGCACATGGCACAATTCGGACGCTTGACGGCTCAGAATCGCCCAGTCCGGCCCGCGCCACGACACTTAGACCGGAGGTGGAAAAGTGAGTGACTTCGTCTTCTGCACCGTCGCATCGAAGAACGTGCTCCCAGAACTCGCGCTATTCGTCCAGAGCGTGAGGATGTTTGTTGGCGAGTGGCCGATCTACGTCTTGTGGCACGGAGAACAGTGCCTACCGATGCCGCCTGCGCTCTACGTTCCAGACACCACGCCGTTTGATTTGAGGGTCGTCGGCAGTGACAAGTCGCGCGTCATCTCACTTGCGCTAAGCAAGCACAAGACGGTGCTCTACGCCGATTGTGATGTGCTCTTCCTTGGAGATTGGAAGCCGGATCTTGCGCACGATGGTGTCACGCTCTCGCGGCACATGAGCAACAACGAAGGCGCCGTGGGGCGGTACAACTCTGGGTTCGTCGGTGTTGCGGACACGAGCTTCCCGGAATGGTGGAACAAGCAGCCGAAGGAGTGCGCGGGACACTACGGCGATCAACAGTGTCTTGACGACTGGCAGCGTCACAGTGGCATCCAGTATGAGTTCCCAGAACAGCACAACGTCGGGTTCTGGCGGCTATGGGATTCACTCTTCCCAGTACCAGGGAATCCGCGAGAGGCATCGGAGAAGTGTTTCAGGCTTCAAGTGAATGGGGATAAGATCTATTACAATGATGCCCCTATCATCTCGGTTCATACACATCTCTTGCCGTCAGGATCGGCCAATGCGCCGTTGTGTTGTACGTTCAACCGACGTGTGGTTGCTGCGATGCGCGCATCATCGGATCACCGGCATAAGGAACTCCTGCAGTTCATGGGGCCGAATCTCAACATCTAGTGCTTGACATTAGTGTCGAGACTGCTACAAGCATAGCAGCGAATCTGTTTTGGGAGTGAACCGTGAACCTTGAACGTTCTCCGTGGTCTGAGCCGCTAAGACCGGCACTCGCCTCTCCTGAGACGGATTCGCAGCAGACCACGGGGAGTAGTTTAGGAGTTCGCTCTATGCCATACAAGACGAGACAGGAAAGATTGATGTATGAGCGTAGTCGTGATTGGCTGTGCGAAAGCGCCATTCAACAGAAGAGAAGGATAAATTTGAGAGACGGCGCTATATCCAGTCACATGCGTGAAACCACATTGTTCGACATCATGGGCGCCGGACCAAACGTGTAGGGGAGGTGAAACATTAAGGCGATTTCTCTCTACCAGCCCTGGGCTGCGCTCATTGCGTGTGGAGCAAAAACGATTGAGACCCGCAGTTGGCCGACCTCATATCGTGGTCCGCTCGCAATCCATGCTGGCAAGAAGTTGGTAATGATTGGTGACTGTGGGGAAGAGTTTGCAAGTGCTGCAGTGAAGGCGCTTGGACTACCGCGCGGGAAGTGGTGGGAGCACCTTCCATTCTGCTGTATCCTTGCCACCGTGAATCTGAGTGACTGCAGAGAGGTGTTCCGGGTTCCTTTGCGGCCACAGGAGCGGCTATTTGGCGACTATTCTCCGGGCCGCTTCGCCTGGATTCTGGAGGACATCAAGCCATTGAAAACGCCAATGCCGTTCCGTGGGAGGCAGGGACTCTTCGAGGTGCCGGACGAACTGTTCGTGGAGGAAACTCATGCCAAAATGCCGTAGGACAACTAAGCTGCGGTGCCCATATAAGGGTATCGTTGTGAGACCGGACCTACATGATCTGTGGGTCGGGTTATACTGGACTGTTCATCACTCTGCGAACACAGCGTGTGATGAAGATATAAGGCACTGCACGATTCGCTATGACGTGTACGTCTGCGTTCTCCCATGTTTGCCGATACACCTGTGGGTTGAGCTTGTATACGATGAGAGAGAGGAGGGTGGCAATGCCAACGTATAGCGATGGTCTTCCATTCGCTCACGGTGAGCACTTCAAGAAGTGGCTGGCACCATTCATCGGAACTACAGCGTGGGGGCTTGAGGTAGGTTCATGGGAAGGAAGATCCGCGTTGTGGTTGATGGAGAACATCCTGACGCATCCCCTCTCAACACTCGTTTGCGTTGACACGTGGGAAGGCGAGGCAGTACAAAAGGCAGAGAAGATGGACTTCGCCCTGAAGGAGCGGAACTTTCTCGCCAACACGTCGCAGTACCGCGCTGAGTACCGCTTGATCGTCAAGAAGGGCGATAGTGCCAAGATACTTCGCACGCTGCCGGTGGAGCGGTACAGCTTCGCTTACATTGATGGGTCACACCAAGCACCGGATGTTCTCACGGATGCCGTCAACGCGTGGGCGCTACTGAAGCGTGACGCCGTGTTGATCTTCGACGACTACGACTGGCCTTCGGGTTTGGGCGAGGTGCACGAACCGAAACCTGCCATTGACGCATTCATAAGCATCTTCCGAGAACGGATAGAGATTTTAGATAGGGGCTACCAGCTCGCACTGCGGAAGCTGTAGGGGCGAGGAGAAGTGTCAATGATCCATCTGCTTGTACCGTTCTACGTGGATGCAAGAAAAGTGCGCAGTGACGAGATCGAGGCGAGCGTGCGCAAGAATCTTGCCAACTCACAGTTGGGTAGCGTCACGCTATTTTGTGAAAAGCATGAAGCGTCGGTGGCGAATACGCTGATGCTTCTGCCTAAAACGAGTGGACACGCCAGACGAGTAGTGACGCCGCCACATCGTGCGGTATACGCCGATCTGTTGAACTTCATCACGAGGTCTGAGGATGTCGTGGTTGTTGCGAACGCTGACATCTACTTCGATGCAACGATTGCGCTTGCTGAGCATGTGGTACATAGGCAGGTCTTGTGTCTGACACGTGCTGAAGAGCGACCCTTTGATGAGGGGCTGTACTGGCCGCAGTCGGAAACTGGACTCTGTCACGATGTGTGGATCTTCCGGCCACCGCTGAACATTCCAGGACAGTTTGAATTTGGAAAACCTGGCTGCGACCTGCGCTTTGCTGGTGAGTGTGAGAAGGCTGGATATGCTCTATTTAACCCATGCCGACAGATTCACGCCATACACAATCACACCAGCGGACTAAGGAACTATGTGCTGTACGGGCCAGTGCAGGTTGGTTCGCCATACGCCCACGTGTACGTGACACCAGAATGGCCATTGCGACCTGTGGAGGCTAAAACGCCTCAGCCGGCGCCTGTAGATCAGACATCGCGGAACCACTTCGTTAGGGAGTGTATGAAGTCACAGTTATCAGGCTTGTGGTCAAACTGCAACGTAGATAGCATGATGACGACTGCCGACAAGCGCGTGGCTGCCATGTTTGACATGGCGGAGAAAGCGGCGCGGGAAGCTGAGCGCAGGGGGCTGTTACCATGAGAATGTTTTTGCCGCAGGTTGAGGTTGGTGTGGTGCGAGCGTGTAACCAACAATGTTGTTCCTGCAACCACATGTCTCCTCTCGCTAAGCCTCCCTTCGTGATGCCGCTCAGTGTGTTGAGACAAGATCTGCTCAGATTTGGCCAAGTTGCGGAGATCGGTAAGCTGTCGCTGCTGGGTGGTGAACCTTGTCTTCATCCAGACATTGACGAGATGATCGCCATGTGCCGCAGCACGAACGTGGCCAAGGTCGTCAGTATCGTCACAAACGGGCAGCTACTCGGACGCATGAGCGAACGGTTCTGGCGGACGATCCGCAAGATTGAGATGGACGTGTACCCAGGCAAACTGTCCGGTGCCCAGATCGTTTACGTCCAGAACAAAGCGCGCGAGAATCACATTGACCTGAAGATTGTGCCGATTGGGAAGTTCTACAAGTGCCTGCGCAGCGGCAAAGATGAGACGCTGGAGAATGTGCAGTGGCGCTTTGACCACTGCCCCACGGGGCATCTGTGCGTCTGCTTGGACTACGGGTACGTCTACAGATGTCCGCAAGCATCCATCATCCCACCGCTGTTTCTCCATGACCAGTCGTCAACGGTTGACGGTCTCTCGCTTGATGGTATCACGGTCGAGAAGTTGAAGGCGTACTTGGAGAGCAAGACGGTGTTGAAGAGTTGCGCGTGGTGCTCGGTGGCCGAGGTGTTCCTTGACTGGCATGAGACGACGCGCGAGAATTGGTTGAAGGAGAGCACGCTGTGACATACGAAGAAGTCAAAGACAGGGTCGAGGGGGTCTTTAACCACCTGTGTCCTGGGCAGCACAGGTGGCTCTTTGAGAAGTCATTAACTCTTCCGGATGACGCGGTCATCTTGGAGATTGGGAGTCATCGTGGTGATGCAACCGTTCCGCTTGGACTCCCGTGTGTCGGAACGCATCGAAGGCTGTACTGCATTGACATCCGGCTTGATGCGCCGCACGTTCAGGCTGACTGGAAGAAGAACGTAGCCATGTGTGGTCTTGAGCCTTATGTCACTGAGATCGTTGGGGATTCGGCGATTATCCTGAAGACGTGGAAGGAATACTTGGACTTCGTCTTCATTGACGGCTCCCACGAATATGACGCAGTTCTGGCGGACTTTAACCTTGTGTTACCGTGGGTTAAGAGCGGTGGACAGATCGCCTTGCATGACATCTGTCCTTCGTGGCTCGGTCCATCACGGGTTTGGAACGAAGTCGCTAATAAACGCTTGGTGTCACACGAGCAAGCTGCAACGATCATGTGTGGGACAAAACCATGAACGTCAGGCTTTATATCGTCACTGTCTGCATGGGGCGCCTGGACTTCGTGAAGAAGACCATGCCAGAGAATATCCTGTTGGAGAACGCAGACTTCATCTTCGTTGACTGGTCGTGCCCGCAGCACAGTGGCGACTGGGTGGAGCAGACGTACCCAAATGTTCACGTAGTGAGGTATCCTGGCGAGAAGCTCTTTAGTTACTCAAAGACACACAACCGTGGTGCGGCTAACGTACCTCCAGAACAGTGGATGATGGTACTTGACGCGGATATTGTGCTGGACCGCGCGTTTGACCTAGAAATAAAGGCCAGCTGCTTTTACGTCCCGACTCCCCATAAAGTAGAGGGGATCGGTGGCACTATTATCGTCAACAAAGCGGACTTCGATCTGGTTGGTGGATATGATGAGGATCTGACTGGATGGGGAGCAATGGACGACGATCTGGTAGCGCGTCTTAAAACACGTGGTGTGCAGTGCGTGGAGTTTGCGCCGGATTGTCTTAGGCACATGGATCACGACAACGCGTTGCGCGTGCAGTATTTTGAGGAAAAGAGTATGGATGAGTCTCACACAAAAAATTCTGAGATAATAAGAGGAAAGGTACTGCTCAAATGAGCGAACGCTTTGCCCCACAACTGAAACTGGCTGGCAATCCGCGGCTGACGGAATATCTCGCGGGTCGGATTGTCATGCCTATCAATCTGGAAATCAGTCCAGCGGGAGCCTGCAATGCAAAGTGTCCGTGGTGTTTCTATCGCGGCGTGCGGGACGTGAAGCAGCTGTCCCATGCTGTCATGCTGAAGGTGTTAAGTGAGATGCGCGCAGCCGGTATATTGGCAGTCACGTGGACGGGCGGCGGCGAGCCAACGATGAACGTTGCGTTTGGCGCAATCTCGCGCGCTGCGTGGCTGTATGGAATGAAGCAGGGACTCATCACAAATGGAATGTTGGTGAACTA
>CAIYET010000641.1 GCA_903925285.1 Candidatus Hydrogenedentota bacterium
AAACAACCCCGCCCTACGAGAAGGGAGACAACGATGTTGGCATGCATGATGTTGATTACAAGCGCGTTGGCCACGGATGCTAAAGTGGACTTTTCGCAAGCGCCGGGCGTGGTCATCGACCATATTCCCGCGTCCGAACAGCGCTACATCGGTTCGCCGAGTCTGGCGATCCTGCCGGACGGCGCGTACGTTGCTTCGCACGACGAATTCGGACCGAAGTCGCAATACGACACGAGCGCGATCAGCCACATCTTCCGCTCGGACGACAAGGGCCTCACATGGCGCGAGACCGCGCGCATCGACGGCGCGTTCTGGTCGTCGCTGTTCGTGCATCGCGGCGCGCTGTACCTGCTCGGCCCGCGCAACGAATACGGCGATATCCTCATCCGCCGCTCCGGTGACGGCGGCACAACATGGACTACGCCGAAGGACAAGAAGACCGGCCTGCTGGCCGAGGGCCAGTATCACTGTGCGCCTATGCCAGTTATCGAACACGATGACCGATTGTGGCGGGGCATGGAAGATGCCGGCGGCGGCGAGAAATGGGGCCACCGATTTCGTGCGATGATGATGTCCGCCGATACGGACGCCGACCTGCTCGATGCCAAGTCGTGGCGATTCAGCAACTACCTCGCGCGCAACCCGGCGTGGTTGAACGGCACATTCAACGCTTGGCTCGAAGGCAACGCGGTCGTTACGCCGAAGGGTGGGATCGTCGATATCCTCCGCGTCGATACGACGCCAAAGGCTACAGGCGAGAGCGCTGCCATCGTCCGCATAAACCGCAACGGCAAGAAGGCTGCCTTCGACCCCGAAAAAGACTTCATCCATTTCCCCGGCGGCTCGAAGAAATTCGCGATCCGCTACGACCCCGAAACAAAGCGTTACTGGTCGCTCACGAATTACGTTCCCGACAAACACAAAGGTTCCAAGCCCGCCGCCACGCGCAACACGCTTGCCCTGGCCAGTTCGCACGACTTGCGCGCGTGGACCGTCAACTGCGTGCTGCTCTACCACCCCGATGTCGAGAAACACGGCTTCCAATCCGTCGATTGGCAGTTCGACGGCAACGATATCGTTGCGGCATGCCGCACTGCCTGCGACGACGGCCTCGGCGGCGCGCACAACATGCACGACGCCAACTTCCTGACCTTCCACCGCTTCAAGGATTTCCGCACGCTTGCCCTCGAAAATTCCGTTGCAGGCTGGCGCGAATAGGACGCTCTTTTCGCAGAAGGGCGGGCGCATGGACTCGATGCGCTCAATCTCAGACGTGCAAAATGTTTAGGCGCGTCCGCAAGACGCCGTGCCAAAACTACAGCGGATTGCGGCTTCGAGCCGCCGCCATCCACTCGTTGAAAACGGCGGTGACGATCAGCAGGGCGCCGACGAATATCACGACATGCTGCGATTTGACACCGGTCATTTCGAGGCCGTACCGAAGCACGCCGATGATCAGCAGGCCGAACAGCGAGCCGATGACGGAACCTTGGCCGCCACTGACTCGAGTACCGCCGATCACGACGCACGCGATCGCTTCGAGTTCCATGCCGGTCGCCGCATCGGCCTTGGCGGTCGCGTAGAGCGCGGTGTTGAACAGGGCAGCCACGCCGCACACCGCGCCGCAGGCCGTGTACAACGCGAACGTGATCCGGCGCACGTCGATGGCCGCGAATCGCGCGGCGGTCCCGTTTTCGCCGATGCATTCGGTGAAGCGCCCAACCCACGACTTCCGCATCAGGATCCAGCCCAGGACAACCGCCGCCATCAGCGCGAATAGCGGCACGGGTAGAAACACTTTTTCGCCGTGCCCGACGGGGATGCCGAACGCGTCGCCCTGGCTGATCCACAGGAATCCGTCGGGGAAGTTGCTGACCGTACGCGCCTTGCTCAGGCCCATCGCCACGCCACGATACAACGCCATCGTCGCGAGCGTGACTACGAGCGGCGGAATGCCCAGAAAACTCGAGGCCGCCCCGTTGATCGCACCGCCGACCACGCCCGCCGTCACGGCCGCACAGGCCGCCGCCGCGATCGGCCAATGCGCATCGCTGTAAAGAAGACCGAAGACGACCGTGCACATCGCCATGATCGAGCCGACGGAAAGATCGATGCCCGATGTCGCGATGATGAAAGTCATCGGCACCGCGATGAGGCCCGGAATCACCCAGTACCGCGCGCGTTCGAACAGGCTGAACCAATCCAGGAAATTGTCCGTGAACATCGCAAACCCTGCGAAGAGCGCTACGAACACGTAGGCAAGAACGGCTTCGCGCGAGAGCAGGGCGCGGCGAATCATCGCGAACCTCCCCGCGCGTGCTGCAACAACGCATCGACCGCCACCGCAAGCAGAATCAATCCTCCTACGAAAATGTTCTGCCAGTAAGAACTCGCCTCCAATAAAATAAGCATGTTGTACAACAGCGCCACCAAAAACGCGCCCAGCAGCGTGCCCAATGCCGAGCCGCGTCCGCCGAGAATATTGCAGCCTCCGATGACGGCCGCCGCGATCGCTTTCAGTTCCATCCCTTCGCCCGTGTTGGCCTGCACGGTGCCGTAATAGCCCGACGCCAGTACCGCCGTCAGGCCGACGAACGCGCCGGATATCCCAAATACGAACAGCATCAGCCGCGTCTTGGACAGGCCAATCAGCCGCGCGGCGCTTTCGGAATTGCCGAGCGCCAGGACGCGACGGCCCGTGACCGTGTACCGCAGGAAGACATGGGTGACGATCGTCGCCGCGATCACGTAGTAACAAATCTTCGGCAAACCGAGCCAAGTACCGTCCGCCAGCGCGCGAAAACCGGGCGGGAGTTGCATGACCTCGCTGCCGCCCGTCACGATGCGCATGAAACCGCGATAGATGCTCAGTCCCGCAAGCGTCACGATGATTGGATGGATCCGTGCGGTCAACGCCAGGCCCGCGTTGAGCAGGCCGCATGCGACGCCCATCGCAACCGCCAGCGCGAGACATGCCATGGGCGGCGCGCCCGCTTTGGCCGCCAAAGCCGCTGCCGCCGCGACGAGGCCCATCATCGAACCGACGGAGATGTCGATGCCGCCCGCGCAGATGATGAGCATTGCGCCTTGCGCCATGATCGCCGGCAGCGCCGCGTTCGCAAGAATATCGAAGGCGTTCCGTACGTTCGCAAACTCGACCGGCTTCAGAACAGTCATCACGATCGACAACACCGCGATGAATCCGAGCAGACCCAGTTCGCGGAAGCGCAGCATCCGCGCGACGACGCCCGCCCGTACGTGCTCGCGGCTCGGCGCATCGTCCGCAGCACGCGGTACCACAGCCGCGGCAATCGCCTCCTCGCCATCGATGCCCGGCGCGAAGGTCCCCGTGACGCGGCCTTCGGACAACGTCACGACGCGGTCGCTCAGCACCATGATTTCGGGCAGTTCCGAACTGATGAGCAAGACCGCCGTACCGTTCGCGGCGCGGTCGCGGATTAGCTTGTGGATCTCGGCCTTCGCGCCGACATCGACGCCGCGCGTCGGTTCATCCAGGAGCAGCACGCGCGGATTCAACGCCTGCCAGCGTCCAAACACGACCTTCTGTTGGTTGCCGCCGCTGAGCGTGCCGATGGGTTGCTCCATCGACGTCGCGCGGACGTTCATTTCGCGCATCACCTGCGCCGCCAGCGCCCGTTCCTTACGGCCACGCACGAGTCCGGCGATCGAAAGGTTGCGCAACGCCGCCACGCTCGCATTCGTCCGCAACGGATGCGACCGGAAGATGCCCTGCACCAACCGGTCTTCGGGCAGATACGCGAGACCGGCCTTGACGGCTTGGCGCGGCGAACGAATCGTCAACGATTTGCCGTCGACGGCCACCGCACCCGACACCGGTGCTTCGATGCCGAACAGCGCCTGCGCGAACTCGGAACGGCCCGCGCCGACAAATCCATAAAGACCGACGATCTCGCCCGCGCGCACCTCGAGCGACACGTCGTGAAACGCCCCCGCCCGCCCTGTTGCATGATCGACGCGCAACCGGACGTCGCCCAAACGACGCGGCTGGCGCAGACTGTCAGTCTGCGCACCCACGACATCTCGTCCAATCATCGCCGCCACCATCCGGTCGATCGTCAACGCCGACGCGGGTTGCGTCTCGATGGTCTCGCCATCGCGCATGATCGTCACGCGGTCGCACAGATGCAATACCTCTTCAAGCCGATGGCTGACATAGACGATCCCGACGCCCGCATCGCGCAGCCCACGTATCCGCGCGAACAGGTGTTCGATCTCTTTCGACGTGAGCGACGAGGTCGGTTCGTCCAGAAACAACACGCGCGCCTGCTCGGACACCGCCGCAGCGATCTCGGCCATCATGCGCCGCGCCACGGACAGACCGCTAGCCTCTTCGCGTACGTCGAACGATTCGCCCATCGCCGCCACGATCCGTTCCGCCTCGCGATACGTCGCGCCCCAATCGATCAGCGGTCCGCGCCGGACCAGACCGCGGCCCAGGAGCATATTCTCCGCGAGACTCAACTGCGCGAAGAGATCGGCCTCCTGATGAACCACCGCGATGCCGACTTTCGCCGCCTGCCGCGTCGTCGAGAACGACACCCGCTGCCCGCCAAACACCATCGCGCCCGAATCCGCCCGATACAAGCCCGTGGCAATATTGATCAGCGTGCTTTTCCCCGCGCCATTCGCGCCGACCAGTCCATGCACCTCGCCCGCGCGCACGTCGAACCGCGCGCCGCGCAACGCCGACGCCCCGCCAAAGCTCTTGCGAATATCGTCAAGTTCCAACACTGCCACACTCATGGCCGCAGATCATAGGGGGCCAACAAGCGCGGATCAAGGCCCGCCTTTTCTAAGGTTGTCAAAATAATGGGTGCAGTTCTGTCTTTACCGTAGCGTCCAATAATTTGTTCGAAAGTCTAGGGCATTTTCGTAGTTGCGAAATCCAATCCCGTCTATGTGGATGCAACAGATTACGGAAGACAGTCGAAATTTGGAGTGCGGCGGCTGCGACGCCGCTTTGGATGGATGATACGCCGAT
>CAIYET010000642.1 GCA_903925285.1 Candidatus Hydrogenedentota bacterium
AATGACTGCCCCATTTGTGGCCGTGCTTAGAAACGCCTGCTGTAGCGTCCCCGTGCCGTAACCGTTGCCAATCACCCACTGTTCGACTGCGTTCGTCAGGCCGTTGGACAGGATGTTATCCGCCAATCCGAACGCCGTCGTCACCGCCCCGCTGGCCGTCGTGAGTTGCGCAGGCGTTGCATAGAGTGCCGCTCCGATAACGGTCACCAATCCAGCCGAAACAACCGTGCCAACAGAATCCGTTCCGTTGACCCCATTCGGCTGTAAAGCCGTTGCGCCAGCCGCCGCGCCGTTGACTATCGCGCTGGAATTGGTCTGCATGGCCGTATCCGCCAGCAAACCCTGCGCCGCACTCGCGAGTACCCCCGTGCTCACGTAAGCCGCTGTGCCGAGACTGGAGGCATACACCGGAGTTCCCGTGGAAAACCGCGCAGTGGCCCATACTTGTAAAACGGCGGATGTCGCGCCGGCCAGTGCTTGCACCCAGCCCTCGGTCACCGTCCCCGTTGCCCCGCTCGTCGCATTCCAGCGCTGCGTATCCGTCCCGGTGATCATCGCCGCCGGAGATGACGTGTACGCCGCGCCATTGAACGCCGCCTGTTCCCATACCCCTGTCCGGACCTGCACCACTGTCAACGCGCTCTTCCGAGCGATATCATTGGTATCCAGAAACCCCGGTACATTCGTCGGCCACCGAATCACGCTATTGGAATCCACCATCACCGTGCTGCCGGCCGATGCCATCATCGGAACCGTAATTGCCATCGCCAGTATGAGAAGTGTCTTTTTCATGGTATCACAATTCCTGTTTCGCCCAAGTCCAAGTGTATCGCGGCCCCGGCTCCATGGAAACTTACCGGATAATATAATCCGTCGTCGTCGTTGAGTCCATAAGTGATTCCGCCGGTCATTGCAAGTTTTCCCCACTTCAGTGTGCTTCCCGTAATCGGAACAACCGGAGTCGATCCCATATCGGTTGCGTAGTCGTAAGACGGCGAACGAATTGCCCAGTTTCCTTGTCCGATCAGCTCAAGTGAAGTGCTATTATATATTCGCACATTCAATTCTCGAACGGCCTCTTTAGTAATGCCCGTAAACAGGGTCTGCATCGCAGTTGTATTCAGGTCCACGGTGGTACTAGCCGCACTCGCAGACCCCGTCCAACCCGCCGCAGCTTGTGTGGCTTCAAGTATTGAGTTCCTATACGCAAACAACGCCAACAGGGCGGTGGCCGTGTTGTGTCCGGAAAGGTTGACAGTCACGGCATGACGAAAATAATTATCTCCAGCAATCGACAATTGCTTCGACGCTGGTACTATGACGGCTGTGGCTACGGATATCCCAATACTCATGTCAAGCCTCCAATCCCTGGCCTACCTTGTAGCCCCGCGCATCCTGCTGCTTGGCCTTGTTGAGCTCCTTGTTCCACGCCTTCTCGGCCAATAATGCCTTGCCGGAATTCCCCCACGGCTGCGATAGCATGGAAAACAACTGCCACTTGGCATGGGCAAGAATTCCATCGGACCACATATTAATTACCCAATCGGCGATCTCGGAAGTGTTCAGGTATGGAACCAGTACCACCTCGACAACAAGGCCGCTGGCGATGGTCTCTCTTGGCTTGATTGAATCGCCAAGAACCAACGTATCGGGCGGTTCGAAAGTGTAGAGATCCTCCTGTTGCGATGAGCCATCTGTGCCAGCCGTCACTCCGGCCGCCGTATTGATCTCTACGTCGAGAATGCGTTGGATTGATGCTTCCCAATTGGGAGTGAGAGTGTAATTCGCCACGTCAACGGTGAGGGCTTGGGCGGTAAGATGCTCGTGCCAGATTTCCGCTTCTGCACATAGTACGCTCCCGGCCCGTTTCAATTCAAAAATGGCAAGCGTTTCGTTGTAACTCGGAATATGCGAAACGAGAAACGGAAGAAGTTGTTCGTATCGGCCAATTTTCGCCATAGTATCCTCTCAGGCGCTGGCCGAACGGGCTTACGGACCCTTGCGGCGTAGGCGCTCGATATACTGATTCGTGATCGTGTTACCTTCGCCAAGTTGCTTCTCGAACTCTTCCTTTGTTCCGTCTTTCGTGTAGCTGAATGGGTACCGCATGGTTACCCCCTCGGCGCGAACGCTCTGGCCTGACGCGGCATCGCCGGGAACCCAATTCTGGTGCGCTGCATGTTCGGCGATTTCCCACATATAATCCGGCAGGCACACTTCCTTGCCGCGCTGAATATGTAGCTGGACCCCATTGCAAAACAACGGAACGTAAGGCGTGTCGTTGGGATGCGTCTTCTGCGAGAAGCGACCCCACTTATACTTGATCACCCGGGCGTCAATTGTAGGATTTTGTTCCGGTTCCATCACCTGACGCATCAGAGCCGCCATATCTACTATGGCCCACCCTCCCTGATACTTCTGCACCTGAAAGTTCTTCGGGTCTTTACCGGATTCCTTCAGGAACACCCTCGCGGCTGCTTCACCCTCGAACGGATTCCCCGTTGGGGACAATGTGATTGGCTGATTATCGCTCATGGCT
>CAIYET010000643.1 GCA_903925285.1 Candidatus Hydrogenedentota bacterium
CAAGGCTTCCGCGTGCGGCTTGTCGCCCAACACGAACACGTGCCGAAGGCCGGGCGCCATTTGCCTGAGCAGCGGCAGCAGCGGCGCGAAATCGGGGAGCATGACCAGCGTGGTCGCGTCGGCATTCGTCGCGATATACGCTATCTCTTCGGGTTTCAGCATCGGATTGATGGGTACAATTACCGCACCGATACGTCCGACGCCAAGAAACAGGTAGATGAACTCCATGCAGTTGCCCATCAAAAGAACCAGCTTGTCGCCCTTGCCGACGCCGCGTTTGGCAAGATTGGCGGCGATCCAGGCCCCCCTGTCGCAGATGGTCTTGTAGCCGTACTCTTTGTCGTCGCATAAGATGAAGGTCTTGTCGCCACAAGAGGCGGCAAACTGTCCCAACAATTCGGGAATGGTCATGAAAAGCACTCTCCTCGTCGTGCACGAGCCACACGCCCTGTGCGAAGTAGGAACATCGCCTTCCTCGCACCGGGCGCTTGACGCGCGCGGCACACTGGGCCGTCTCTTAAGAATTGGAAGGCGGGATAACAACCCATCGATCGGCCCCGCCAGGAGATGCAGGGCTAGGCGCCGCTCGCGCCAAGCTGATCGATCATGGTAATCAGCGGCACGAATACCGCCAACATCAACAAGATCACAAGAACTCCAATAAATACAGTCAATATCGGCTGCAACGCATCGCCGATAGTCGCGATCGCGATGTTCACATCTTCCTCATACGTGTCCGCGATCTGTTCCGCGATGCTGTCGAGGCGACCGGATTCCTCGCCGGTTACCAACATATCCGTCACAATGGGCGGAATGATGTCGGACGAGGCGCGCAACGGCGCTTCAAGCCCTTCGCCCCGCTCGACCGAGTCGCGCATGGACTGCAACGTCTGTGCGACGGCGCGGTTGGTGATTGCATTGCGGACAAGTTCGAGCGTGGCCATCATGGACAAACCGCTCCGCAGCAGCAGCGCCAGCGTCCGGCACAGCTCGACGATCGCGGTCTTGCGCAGGATCGAGCCGAGAATCGGAATGCGCAGTTTGAGCCGGTCCGCCGTCAGGCGCCGCAGCGGATTGCGCACGTACCAATACTTATATGCGACGGCTGCCGCCACGATTGCCAGGATCCCAAGCCACCAGAACGTGCCTGCGATCTTCGCGGCGGCCATAAAATAGCGGGTCAATGCCGGCATCTCGACATTGAACTTCGAGAACATGTCCTCGAATTCGGGGATCACGACCCGGGCAATGAATATGATCGCGCCGAAACAGGCGAGCAGAAGGATGACGGGATAGAACATCGCGCCGCGGACGCGCTTGCGGAGGGCTTCCTTCCGGTCACGATTACCAACGACGCGCTGAAGGACCGTTACGAGCGTACCGCTGGCTTCGCTGGCCTTAATCAAGTTGACGAAGACCACGTCGAAATAGCGGGGATGACGCTCGAAAGCCTGCCACAACGGATTGCCCATTTCGACATGTTGCGCGATATCGGCCACGAGCGAACGTTGCGCAGCCTTTTCGCCGCGTTCCGAAAGAGAGCGTAGCGATTTCAAGATAGGGGTGCCGGCCTCGAGCAGCATGATGAGCTGCCGTAGAAACATCGTAATATCCGAATGCCGCACCGAGCCTCCGGCCAAGCGGCTCGCCGAGGGCGGCGGCGTGGCCGAGACTTCCACCGACACCGAAGAAACCGCGCGAGGCGGACTTGCGGTTTCGGCGACAGGGGCCTTGCGACGCACCCGTTTGATTGGCCCAGCGGGCTTCTCGGCGTTCGTCAGCATGTCCATTCCTCCAAGTTAGGAGTTAGAAGTTAGGAGTTAGGCGTTAAGAGTCATTCTAACTTCTAACTCCTAACGCCTAGCTCATTACTACGGCTTCTCGTTCCAGTAAATGGTTCGTGAAATATTGCGCTCGCCGAAGACGATTACGGCTTCGGCGCGTCCATGTGTGATTTGCATCTCGCGGCCCGCGCGCAAGGCTTCGGCGTGCGGGTTGTTCGGTCCGAGATCGGATATTCTGGATTCGCTGAGGATTCGGAAACAACGGACTGGGTTCGTCGCGCCCTTCGCGGCCAGATCGGCCAACGGACCATGCTCTTCCGTAATCGTCACCTTGACGGCGCCGAGGCGGTTTGTCTGCGCGGCGAAACCTTTCGGGTCTTGGCGGTTCGGTCCGTACACCGGCAACTGAATATCGAGCGGGGCTGCCAAAAGTATCGCAACGCGCCCAGTGGCCAGCGCCTGCTGCATCTCGCCGACACCCGCCTGGATGCCGCTCGACGCCAACGTCCGTACCCGCAACAGGCGCTGATCGTAATGCGTCCGGTCCAGCGTAATGTACATGAAGTCGACATACGCCGTGCCCATCAGACAGAAGATGAAGAGCAGTCCCAACGCGGTTATCAAGGCCGCGCCTCGGCGATCGTCGCGCATTGTCATACAATCATGCATAATCAATCCACCCGGATGGGAAATACGGCTTTGCGCGAAATCTGCTCATAGGTTCGCAACGGATCCATGAGCGTCAGGCTGACGCGCACCCCAGCCGGCAGCACAGGTTTGCTCCAGCCCGCGCGCCATGTGCCATCGGAACCGTGTTCTACATACTCGAACCGCAACGCCAGTACCCCGTCGGCCACCTTGGCGGGAGTGCCAGCGGCGCCGGGGATGTTCACGGAACGCAGCAAAGCCGTCTGTCCGTCCTGCCGGTTGACTTGATATGAGACATCCACGCGCTCCGCCGGACCGTCCGGTTTCATCGGCAATGACGCAGGCAACGTCACGCGGTCGTCCTCCAATGAAATCCTGAAAAACCGGGCGTCATTGGCCGTCCGCGTCACGCCTCGAATCGAAGCGCCATCCACGCGCGGCGACACCACTGCGACAAAATCCTGCCGCATTTCATCGAAGATTCGGTTCGCAATTTCATCGAGTTCGATACGCCGGGCCGTCTCGCGCCACGCATCCGAAACTTTATACAACATCGTGACGCCCATCGTGGTCGCCACACCCATGAGCACGATCACCGTCAACAATTCAAGCAATGTGAAGCCCTTAGTCGGGCTGTAGGCTTTAGGCTGTAGGCTGTAGGAAGGAAGTCCGAAGCCTGATCCCTGAAGCCTGATCCCTGAAGCCTGTCGAGTCATTTCGCGGCCTCCGATTTGGCCGGTATGGCCGTTCGCGGCACGCACGAAGTAAGCGTGAACACGCGTTCGCGGCCATTTTCGCGCCAGCGAATCGCGACAGTCAGTTCAACATAACCAGTGTCCGGCTTGGGAATCCGTGCATAGGCCTGCCACGAAAATTGTTTGTAGAGGTTTACGTCGCGCAGGTTCGAGCGACTATCTGCGGGAAGCGTCGCAGGCAACGACACCGGGTGGCGCGTCTCCTGCGATTCGCCGGGCGCGGTCACGACTGTTAACGCCTCCGGTTCTACGGTGTTCAAACGCCAGTCATAGCGCTCCGGCGCGCATGCGATGGCCTGCAAACATTCGTCGGCCAATTGCGCGGCGACGGTTTGGTACCGATTGGATTGGGCCAAGGCGAGGCTCGAACCGAAAAACGAGATGAAAACCGTAATACCAACACCCATAACAACGATAGCGGTAAGAACTTCCAGCAGCGTGAAGCCGCTATGAAAAAGGCTGTAGGCTGTAGGCCGTAGGC
>CAIYET010000644.1 GCA_903925285.1 Candidatus Hydrogenedentota bacterium
CGCCGACAACTGTAAATGTCGGATGTCCGTCACTATCGTCCGTGGTGGCGCTCCCGCCGAAGACAAAATTATTCCAAGCGAGCTTTGCGTTGACGGCCTGCGATGAACTGTTATTTACGTAAAACTGAAGTTCGGTATCGCCCGCATCGTTCGTGATTGCTTCGTAGCTTCCGAAATTGATCCCATTACCCGAGGCGACCGTAAATGCGGCCGTTGCCGTGTCTGTGGATGTCAACGATCCCGCAATGGATACCGCTGTTCCACTGAAGGTCATTGGCGCGTTTGTGATGGTTGTCGATCCACTGAACCCTGTAAAGTTACCTGTAGTTCCCGATCCACCGATACCGCTGCTCAAAAGCGAACCGTTGACGTAGTAAGCCTTTGCGTTGATCGTCCCTTCACCCTGGAAACCGCCCGTGGCGTTGCTAATCAGCAATGAACCTCCAGCCCCAGAACTCCGGCTGATTGCGAGTCCAGTTCCGTTCAAAACGGCAACCTGAGCGCGAGAACCACTTACGTTCGCATCAAAGCCCATCCCAGTATCGGCGACGTCATTTGTAATTGATTCGTATAACCCAAATGCAATGCCGTTACCTGGCGATACGGTGAAGGCTGGCGTCGACGTATTCGCGGTTGAAATGATTGAGACGCCGGTCGTCAGGTTTCCGCCTGAAACGACCAATGGAGAATTGGCCAGCGTTGCCGTGCCACTGAAATACGGCATCGTGCCGATCGTTCCGCTTCCACCGATATTGCCCGTGGCGATTTCCACGCCATTGACGTAGTAGGCTTTCGCGTTGACGGAGCCTTCACCCTGGGAGCCGCCGGTCGGGTTACTGACAACCAAGGAACCGCCAGCGCCACTGGATCGTTGGATATAAAGACCGGTACTGTCGAGAACCGCTACCTGAGCTCGCGTGCTGCTGACGTTTGCGTCGAACACGAGGCCCGTATCGGCAACGTCGCTGTAGAAGGCTTCGTAAAGTCCTAACGCCAAACCATTGCCGGCGATTGCCTGAAATGCAGCCGTCGCGCTATCTGTAGAAACAACTGCGCCCGCGAAATTCGCCTGGCCGGTAACTCCAAATGTCCCATTGATCCCGAGGTTGTATCCCAGATCAGACGTCGTGCAGAAACTCCAATCGCCACTCGTATTTTCCGTCGTCGTGCAGGCAGAGCCCATCTGCCAATAGAACGGCTTGAGCGCACCGCCGCTTCCGAAGTTCGATGTGAAGATGTTGGCCGTGGTTGTCGATGTCATCGTCATGAAGTTCGCCGACGTATTCGAACTCGACGCAACTGTGATTCCGCCGGCCGTACCACCGGGTTTGATCGATACCAACATCGACGCCATCTGCGCCGTCGTCATGAAGTCTGCAAATGTAGCGCCAAGAATGACGGTTTCTGTCGTCGATACGGGATAGAGATACGGGCTCATGAAGGTCCACGTCTGGCTGGTGCTACCTCCGCTGCCAACAGGCACGCCTTGCACGTAAAGACCGACCGCATTCAGCGTTCCTGGTCCTTGATCTCCACCCGTGGGAGCTCCAATAATCTGACC
>CAIYET010000645.1 GCA_903925285.1 Candidatus Hydrogenedentota bacterium
ATCCAAGTCGCTCCGTTTCAGGCTACGAGTTCGCCGTCAGGTGTCAAGTACACTGCGGCTACCGTTCCGGTGATTCAGTTCTACTCGCCTGGGCAACTATACGTCATGCAACCTGACGTCGTTAACTTTGCCGGCGCCACGCTGAACCTCAACGCAATCGGACCTGTCGCGATTTCTGGAACGTGTCCGCTTCCGACGTGTATCCTGGTGGCTCTCGGAAGCCCGGTAAACGGGTTTATAGTCTATCCCTGATGCCTTCGCAAGGCGGAACGTACGAGGAATACCGCGGGCGCTCTATCTTGGATTGTTGTCCGCGCTGTGGAAGCGCTCGCACAGTGAAAGCCGGCCGCAGCCAAGGACCGGCGAGGACACAACGGCGACGATGCCGGGGCTGCAAGCGCGTTTATTCCACAAGCACCGCACTTGGTTTGAACGGTCGAACAGAACCGAGAGTGTCAGAAGAGCAATGGGACAAACTGCGCGGCGTCCTTGAAATACCGACAGGAACCATTCGCGACGCAGCGGCCGCAGCCGGCGTATGCGTAAAGACCGCAAGCAAGTGGGCGCCAAGGATTGGCCGGCCGCTCTGTCTCTGTGGTAAGGCTAAGCACTCAGGACTATGCAAGGAACTGCACTCAGCGCGAAACAACTCCAGCACGCAAACTACCTCCGTGATCCAGTCGACTTCCAACGCGTCTACCTAAAAAGGCGCCTGTGGGATAAGCAGAAGGAAATCCTACGCTCGATCGACGTCAACCGCTCCACGTCGGTGAAAGGCTGCCACGCGTCGGGCAAGACCTACACGGCGTCGGGGATCGTGCCATGGTGGCTGCAGCGTTATGACCCGTGCTTAGTCATCAACACCGCGCCGACGCTTCGTCAGGTGAAAGTGTTCTGGAACGAAGTAAGCCTGGCGCTTGGCCAGTCGAGTATCAAACTCCCTGAGCCGACCACCACAGGGCTGGTGTTGACGAAGGAACGCTACGCCATCGGCTTATCGTCTGGCAAGGGTGTCAACATTCAAAGCTTCCATTCCCAAAACCTTCTCGTGATCGCGGACGAAGCGCCTGGCATCGAAGAAGATATCTGGGATTCGCTGCAGGGCATCATGGCGGGCGGCAACGTGCGGCTATTGAAGCTGGGTAATCCGACAGTACCGAGTGGCGAGTTCTTCGACGACTTCGGAAAGAATCGTGCAGCATGCAACGGGATTACGATATCGGCATTCGACTCGCCGAACCTCGCCGGCGTTACGCTGGAAGCTCTGATGGGAATGAACGAAGACGAGCTGGCGGTTTCGCCGTGGCCATTTCTGACCACCAGGCAATGGGTTCGCGACTTCATACGAAAGTGGGGAGTCAATCACCCAAAAGTACGGGCGCGCGTCTTCGGCGAGTTTCCGCCACAGGCTGATAACGCTTGCTTCCCGCTGTCGTGGATCGAGCGGGCGGCCGTGGAAGTGGAAGCCGAAGATATAGAGCGGCTGTTCGGCGATGGAGTCTTACATATCGGAATAGACGTCGCTGGACCCGGCGAAGATGAAACGGTGTTAGCTGCGCGCGTCGGGGCTGCGGTGCTGAAGATTCAGGGGTGGCGCATGGATGATCCGCGCGGCGAGCTGGCGCGCACCATCTACGAACTGTCGCACAGCCGGCGCTTTACCGATCTGGCTGTCATGATAGACGCTGTCGGTATTGGCGCCCACGTAGCAACCCACTTGGCGGACCTCTTCCCTGGAAAGGTTTTCGGCTTTGTGGCTGGGCGTCGCGCTCGTGACGTCGAGAACTTCGCGAATGCCAAATCAGAAGCTTACTGGGGATTCCGGCAACGGCTCGAAGCGAAGGCCGTCAGGAACATCCAGGACGATGACACGGTGGCGCAGTTGAGCACAATTCTGTACGACTCGCGGCCGAATGGTCAGATTGAGATTCGCAGCAAGGATGAGCGGCCGTCAACCGAGCCGTCACCGGATCGCGCGGAAGCGCTAATTATGGCGTTCATGCCGATTGTCCAGCGTCAAGTGGTGATCGAAGACGAAGGTTTAGAAGAGATCAGTTCGGTCTAGTACTGACGTACTTGCGCAAATGCGCAAATCGGTAGTATCATCGCTCCTGCTGAGGATGATTCTATGAGCTTTGAAATTCTCCATCGCTACACAAGAGCAGTGCTGTACAAGAGCGAGACCGCTGCGGACGTTAAAGGCGCTCTGGTGGAAGCTGTCCTG
>CAIYET010000646.1 GCA_903925285.1 Candidatus Hydrogenedentota bacterium
CTATTCAAGGGTACTTTAGCGTGTTCATGAACGACGACATACCGTGGTTGCGCGACGTTCCACCTGCGGACATGAGGCGGATCGTGGACGCGTTATATCGCGTGCATCGTTTGCTCTCCGCCATCACGGATCCGAACATGCTGCTCGAACGCATCATGGAGGAAAGCAAAGTCGTTGCAAACGCGGAAGCTTGCTCGCTCATGTTGTACGATCAAGAATCCGGCGACCTCTATTTCCAGGTAGCCCAAGGCGAATCGGGCGATCAGCAGGCGCTCAAGACCGATGTCCGCCTGAAACTGGACCAAGGCATCGCGGGCGCGGCGGCCTCGGCGCGGCAAAGCATCAATGTCCCCGATGTCGCCCTGGATCCTCGATTCTACGGTGACGCGGATGCCATCACGCGATTCAAGACGCGCTCGCTGTTGGCGGTGCCGTTGCTCGACCACGACACGCTGATCGGCGTGGTCGAAGTCCTCAACAAGGTAGGCGGCGGCGCCTTTACCGATACGGATCTTCACGTGATGGAGATGTTTTCTTCCTTGGCGGCGACCACCATCGCTAACGCGCGCCTGATCGAGCACAATCTGCGCGCCGAACGCATGGCCGCGATTGGCCAAGCAGTTGCAGGGCTCTCGCACTACATCAAGAACATCCTTACGGGCATGTTGGGCAGTGCCGATTTGGTGGATCGTGGGCTGATTGACAAGAATTTCGACCTGCTGGAACGGTGCTGGCCGATTTTCCGCCGCAGTACCAGGCGCATCACGATCTTCGTACAGGACATGCTGGCGTTTTCGAAACCGCGCAAGCCAGCCTACTCGTTGTGCAACATCGGCACCGTCATCAAGGAAGCGAAGGAAACGTTTCTTGGACTGCAAACGCAGAAGGGCCTCAATATCGAGGTGACGCCGGACGACGATACGACCAAGGTCTACATCGATGCGGAAGGTATTTTCAGTTGTGTGCTGAACCTGTTGACAAATGCCGGCGACGCGGTTTCGCCGAAAACGGGCGTGGTTCGCATCACGGCGCATGTCGTTCCGGGCGAGTCCGGAAAAGATCTTGTCATCGAGGTCGCGGACAACGGGCCTGGTATTCCGGAAGAGCAGCGCCGTCTTATCTTCGAGCCATTTTTCTCGACGAAAGGATCGGCGGGGACTGGACTGGGACTTCCTGTTACACGCAAAGTAGTGCGCGAACATGGCGGCGACATTTTCGTGGAACGCGCCCCAGAAGGCGGCGCGCTGTTTCGCATTGTCATTCCGGGCGCGAACAGAAGAAGAGAGGGTTAGGACACGTTGTCGAAATCACGGTTCGATACGGCGGGGTGGTTATTCTTTACGGTAATGATCTTGTTACTCACCGCGCCCTGTATTTACGGGGCTTGGCAAATAATCGATCCTCAAGCAAATCGGCTTTATCCTATTGCAACGGGCATCATACTGGCAATCATCGCTTCGGGTTTCGTTTCCTGGGCGGTGAACGCGGTGCTCCAGCGACGCGAGAAGAAACAGCGTATCGAACGAAGGAAAAAAGTGCGCAAGCGCAAGTAGCATGCGTGCGACACAAAGCGTCCAATAAGCCGATATGACCGAAATAAAAGATCTGACCCAGTTCGTGGAAGAGCATCCGGACGACCACGAGGCGCGATGGCGGTTGGCCAAGAAGCTGTATATGGGCAACGATTATGCCCATGTCCTCGAGCACTTGCAGATCCTCCAAGCGCGCTGGATCCCCAAAGTCAATGTGCGGCGATACCTGGGCGCGTCGTATTACCGCCTTAAGCGCTACGACGAGGCCGTGGTGGAACTGCAAGCGGCGGTCGCCGAGTGGCCCGATGAATTGCCGTTGCGCGAGCAATTGGCCCGGGTGCTCGAAGTGGCGGGACGCCAGACTGACGCCGATCATGTCTGGCAAGAGCTTTTGGATCGCGATCCCAATCGCATGGCGTTGCGTACCGATGACACGCCGAAGCCCGCGATGCCCGCGCGCGGGAAGAAAGAAGGTTGGTGGCCGCACTCGTCCGGGAAGAAAGAAGACAAGCTGTCCCAACCCGGACTAGTCGACGCGGCGTTGGCGATGGGCCGCATCTGTCCCGCGTGCGGCGCACAAAACACCGACGAATTCGAGCGATGTTGGAACTGTCATACCGAACTGTCCGATATGGGTAACATGCCGGCCGCTACTTTCGACTCCTTCATGCCCACGCCGTCCCCGGACAACACGCCGCGTTTTCGGGCCAAGCCACCGCCGGGCACGAGTGAAATTTGGCACATTCCCGTAGCGGTGCTTGGCGGCGTCTTCCTGATTGCCGGCATCTACCTGACGGTCGGCCCCCTCGCGGATTTTCGTTCGTCCGCGAGCGCCACATGGGTGTACACGACCGTTCGCGAGGTTTTTGCCCGTCGATTGGCCGCGACCCACCTCGTCGTCGGAATTGTCCTCTTGATGGCGTGGCCCGGCAGCCTGTGGCTGGCGGCGACGCTGGTCCCTCGAGCCGAAGTCCCCGCGCGAACGGTCGTCATTCTTGGAAGCGTTCTGGCAGCGTTCGCCTACCTGTTGTCCTGGGCGCCCCCGGAATGGCTGGGATACCTGTTTGTGATGATCCTCCTGATTTCGGCCGGTGCGGTCATGGCGACGTTCCGAATGGAAGCGCGCCGTGCATTGACGGCGTGGGCGATTCACGCGGTCTTGCTGATCAGTGTACTGATGGTCATCATCGTGGCGATGGAAGGATTCTCGGTCATTATCGAGTATCCAGCCATGGCCCGTTACGCCCGCGCGCATGATACGGCCATGGGCGAGAATGACGAGTCGGGCCGCGTATCGATTCCGGCGATCCAACTGCAAAAGCAATACACGTTCACGTTTCGATCCTCCGGTTCTGCATGGTTGGACGCCAAGGTGCCAACCGTGTCGTTCGAGATAACAGGCGCCAAACCCGAAGATAACCTGTCCATCGAATTGAAGGACGATAACCGCACCCGTTACTACGGCCATGCGGATGTGGACCCTTTCCGCTTCTCCGTAGGCGAAATCGTGCCGGATTGGCCTTATCATCTCACCTTGGACGGCAAGGACAGCGGACGCGTCAGGCTGATCGTGCGCGGGGTCCTTCGCCCGGATTTCAAGGAGTGACGTGCGTCTCCGCGATTTGCACGGCTTCGATGCAGCCGGGCCAGCGGCGTAGACATTCCGACGCGTGCCTGCGCGCGGCATCCACATCACCAAGCCCGTGTTCCACGATGGCCAGTCCCAGAAGGATATCGCCCGTGTCCAACCCGTCCATCGCGCGAAGAAACTCGATTCGCGCCTCGGCGTCGTGGCCCGCTTCGGCGAGCGCAATCGCATAATCGCGATGCGCGGCGGCGCTGGGCCACGGCCAGGCTACAGTCCGCGTGTAGTACAGTAACGACGCTTCGCGGTTCCCGATCTGGACATCTTGCGCCGTGCGAAGCATCGCACTGGGCGGAACAATGGCCCATGCCAGGAATAGGGCGAGCAACACGGCGGGCATGGGAATGAGTCGCGACGCCTGCGTCAAGGTCGTCCCTCTTGCGAGAGGCGCGGCGAGAAATAGGAGCGCGACTAGCGCGTGCGGCGGACTCTCGAACGTTCCGTTGAACATCGAGAAGATCCCGAAGGCCGCCAATGGTCCCGCCGCGATGCGAGCCGCCGAACCGCGCGCCCGGCGCAACCATACGACCGCCATCCACGCCCAGCACAGGCTCCCCAATACGCCCATCTCAGCGAGGATGCGCAACGGTTCCGAATGTGGCTGATCGGCATGACGCTCGCGCGAGGCGGCCGGGCGCCCGGCATTCAGTCCTTGGCGTCCGATGTATAGCGGGCTCCAATAGGCGTACTGGCCGAATCCCACACCGGCCACGGGGTGCTCGATCGCCATATCGACCGCAGCGCGCCACATCGACACGCGTGCCTGAATGCCGATTTCCTGCGGGAGCCGACGGACGGTGGATTGTGGGAAGAGTGCCACGAGCGCAATCACGACTGCGGCCATTCCCGCTATAATCCATCTCGCGCGGGGTGGTTTCGATTCCAACGTGCTCCACGCGACGGCAATGCCGACCACGCCCGCAATCCATGCCGAGCGCGATTCCGAAAGTACGAGACCGCACAGCGCGATGATGAACGCACACCACAATGCCCCGCGCATCCTTGGCGATCCCGTTTCGTCGGCCGCCCAGCGGAACAAGAGCGGAATCCCGAGCGCGATAAATCCGCCTGTCAGGTCCTGATTGCCGAATACGCCGTACATGCGCTGGCCGTATTCGGGAAACTCGGGGAAGAGGAAGTGGACAAGCCCGGCGTATTGCAGGAGTCCGAGCACCGCGACGACGGCGCTCAGTAGCGCGGCCGTTTTCGCCAGCGAGTCGAGCCAACCGTTTGACGCCAGTATGTCCGTCGACAGACCCGCGACAAGCAACAGCAACACGAAGTAGGCGATGCCGGAAATCGCGTCGGACGGAACGCGCACCGGCGAAACAGCCAATCGCACGAGCGCGATTAGCACGAATACCCAGAGCGACGTCAACGCACGGAATCCGCGCCACGTGGCGCATTCATGCAACGCGGTCGCGATGGCCAGCACAATGGCCCCGACGCACAGTACGGCCAGCTTGGCGTGGAGAAACGAGGTCAGGTGAAACGAATACGCCAGCGTGCATGCCACGAGCGTCACGATCAAAATGTGGGCACGAATGCGAACGGTGTCGGAGCGCATCTACGTTTGTCCTCGTGCCGCCACGGCTTCGAGCAGCGGATGCTGGACTTTCGGGAACGCATACGCGCTCAATTCCGCGGGTTCCACCCACTTGTATTCGGAGTAGAAAATGATCCCAGGACTTCCTCGGAGGATTCTGCACGCATACCCGTGCAACGTCACGCGAAAATGCGAGTAGGCGTGATCCGTATGGACGAGGGCGCGGCCGGTCGCGACGGCGACGCCGAGTTGATCGAGTAGAAGACGGTATAGCGCATCGGCATGCAATTCGTCCGGCAACATTTCGCCGCCGGGAAATTCCCATAGGCCGCCAAGCAACCCTTTCGACGGGCGCTTGGCGATCAGGACGCGCCCGCGCCGTCGGATGACCGCCGCGACAGCCTCGCGATGCGGTACCGGCCTCGCGACGCGCCGCACGGGACGCGATTCGGGTCGGCCTTCGGCGTACGCGCGGCACATGCGCCGCAACGGACATTCGCAGCAGCTCGGCCCGCGCGGCAAGCATACCAGCGCGCCCAATTCCATGATTGCTTCGTTGAATGCGCCGGGTTCGTTCTTTGGCACAAGCGATTCCGCAATCCGCCACAGTTCCTCGCGCGCCTTGCTGTCATCGGTGCAATCCGGGATATCGAATACCCGCGCCAACACGCGAATCACGTTGCCGTCCAACACGGGTGTACGCTCGCCGAACGCCATACTCGCGATCGCGCCCGCCGTGTAGCGTCCAATGCCCGGCAGTTTCATCCACTCCGAAGCGGTGCGCGGAAATTGCCCGTCGCGATGCTTGACAATGTAATTTGCTGCCCCGTGCAGATTGCGTGCGCGCGAATAGTATCCCAGTCCTTCCCAACATTTGAGCACCTGATCTTCCGAAGCCGCTGCAAGGGCCTGGACGTTCGGAAACGCTTCGAGAAACCGCTCGAAATACGGCACGCCCTGATCCACGCGCGTCTGCTGAAGGATGATCTCCGCGAGCCAAGCCGTGTACGGCGTCCGATTCCGCCGCCAAGGCAGATCCCGGGCGTTCGCACGAAACCACAACAACAGCACGTGCGCAATTCGATTACGCATTCGCAAATCGATGGTCGTCACAGATCGTCTCCTAGCCACGCCAAGCATACCCTGCAGCCAAGGGTGCGCACAAAGGAGAGGCTTCAGGCTTCAGAATAGTAGCGTTGACGTTCGCTAAAGTGGGGAAATCGCTCGTATGAAAGATGCTGAAACGTAAGCGCAAGCGTTGTTCTTAGCGCGCTTCAGCATGCTCCTCTTTGCTTTTTCTGAATTCACACGCATTCCTGTTATCCTATGCGCCGCTTGTTTGCGTTCCATCTGCTTGAGGGTAGCGTTTTTTCAATGAGTCCGTCACGAGACATATCGGCGCCACGGTCCTTTGTGCGTCTGAAGGGATGGCGGCGTTTTGCAATGGACGGGTTCGCCATGCTGGTCTATCTGGCGATCTGTTATTGCGTTTCGCTGGCCATCGGTCCGCTGGGCCGGGATTACGCCGGATTGGCCGATCCCGCGTCGTTGCCGTGGGGTATCGCGCAGGTGGTTTCTTGGGAAGCGCACGCGTTCGCGCGCGTCGTCGCGGGATACCACTTGATCAATATTGTGCTCTTGTACGCGTGCATGCTCGTCGTGTATCGGATGACGCAGTTGGCGATAAGAGGTCCAGCATGGCTGGGGACGCTTGCGGCGACGCTGTTCATGGCGAACCCCGTTCACAGCGAGGCCGTGTTGAATCTGACGGGCGTGTCGGATCTGTTGCCATGCCTGGCCGCTCTGCTTGCGGTAACCGTGTATATGGAGCACGCTGCGCGCCCACGCCTTTGGAGCCGCCTGTTGTGGTTGCCGGTCATGGTCGCCGCTGTGGTCTCGTTTAGGGAAAATGTTTGGCTCATATTGTTCGCGCCGCTTTACGAGGCGTGTCTGCCGGAAAAGGAGGCCCGGCATTGGCGTCGTGCGGCAGTCGCTACGGCCTGCACGTTTGCCGTTTCGTTAGCGCACGCGTCCGAATGGATGCCGCAAGACCTTTCGTTATCCGGGATGTTTGCGCCGCTCTATTTCGTGTTTTACCCGATCGGCTTCTTGCCGGAAAACGCGTTTCTGTTCCATCAACAGCCATACCTCGGCTGGCTGGCCGCTGTTGCCGCCTTGGGCGTGACGGGCCTGCTTGTGCGCAAGACGCGGCATCCGGCCCTGACGTTCGGTTTGCTTGCGATGGCCGCGACCCAACTTGGGCAAGGTGCGCGACTCGTGGATCCGGTACACCTTGTCGGCGGCGGACGTCTCTTGCTGGCCTGCGCGTTCTACCACCTCGCGCTTTCGGGCCTTTGCCATCGTATGCTCAAGCATCCCAAGTGGCCGAGAACCGTCGTCCTTGCGACGACAATCCTCTGCGTCGTTTTTTTCATCCTCCAGGTTCAATCCGTCTTGAAATGGCAAGAGGCAAGCCGTATCGCGAGAGAATTCCGCGACCAAGCGCAAGCGTGGAAAGGCCCGCGTACGGTGTTGCCGGATTTCCGCTACTACGATGGCGCTCCGCTCTGTCTGAGCGAATCCATCGCCTATGACACGCCGTTCGGGCGCGCGGTACCACATGTTGCGCCGCTTCAACTGGACGTGCCGGACGAGTACCCGCCATCGTTTAGCGTGAAGGCCGTCGACGAATCGACCTATGAGGTCGCCATTCATGCCAAGCACGCCCTGAACGCCATTCCCTGGCCCTATACGCTGGCGGGCACGGGAAGCGTCATCGACAAAGACGAGACGCGCATCGAAACGATCACACGCGCGCCAGAAAGCATCACGTTCCGTGTCACGTCGAAACTGGGCGCGTTTCCGGCGCGTTAAGCGATCAAGCCCACGTGCCAAATCAGATGCCAGGTTGGGGCATCAATTCCAGTCGGGCCACATCAAAGCCTTTGCCTGATAGACTCGCAAGAATGTCCGAGTAGATACCGGCATCCATTTGGGGCGTCCGGTTCAATATCCACAAAACATTGCGGCGAGGATTCGATACAACCGCGTACTGGTAGTCGCTGTCGAGATCGATAATCCAGTAATCGGCCGGAAACAAGTTCGCGGGGAACGTGTTGAACCGCACCTTCAATTTCGCATTCGTCGTCGCATCCGAAATGGTTGCCGTCCCCTGAATCGAGGTTGCATTGCCATCCAATGAACCTTGAAAACCGCGGTTGATCACCTGAACCGTTCCATTGTTCAAGGGCGTATATTCCGCCGTAACGCCGGTCAGGCCCTTCTCAAAGAAGACCGGGTATTTGGCGATCTCGAACCACTTGCCCGCATAGCGCTGCAGGTCGACGAGCGGAACCGTTTCCGGTGGATTGGTAGGGCACCCCGTCATCAACAAGCTAACCCCTAATACCATTGTTGCCGCGGCTGCACGGCGGATATATATCCATCGCATGACGCTTTCCTCCTCTCTTCAAAGTCGAACTATCATTACTCTATTCTATTTGTATTTGTATCTCATTATGCCGCATGTACGGCGGCGTCCACGGCGGATCGTATTGCGCCAATACCGGAGCACCGATGGCGTGAACGCCCGCCTGCCGCAGGGAGTCCAGCAGTTTGGCTATCTTATTGGCCGTTCCTCTTTCCCGCGCGTAACCCGAAAACGACAGGACAGCCATCTTCGTCTTCGGTACTTCGCGCAAGTGAACATCTGGGTTGTTCGGCTTGGGCAGAGTATCCATGGTGTATGAAGAAGGCATAACGAACGACAACGTATAGGCTCCGTTCGATGAGGCCCGTTCATGCAGTACCGGGGCGGTCATCGGGATCGTCTCGGATTTCTCATGAATCACCGGCGCCGTCATCGCGATCTTCTGTCCGGGGGAATTGTTCCCAAAAATATAGTCGGCCACTTTTCGAAATCCCGTGTACATCGTTTCATGAAAACCGCCGGGCAACGTTACCTCCGCGACAATATGCCCGGCATATTCGCGGATTTCATATCCTGCAGCTTTCTGAAGGACCGTGTAGCGTGGCGTCTCGATACCTCTTGTGGACATGTACCCGATCAAGGTCCAAATCCCAAGCAACCCGATGACCACCGAGCCTATGATTGCTGTCAACATTCGCCAGCACCTACCGTGCGTCTTGCATTTCATGTCTCTATTCATTTCCTAGCATTTCAACGCGAATGACAGGTTGGCTTATTCCAAACGTCGTTCCCCAGAGAGACCCTTCGTCATCTTTCGACGAGGCGTTACATCAAAGGAAAACGAGTCCGGCAACCAGACCGCCAAGCAACAACACGATAATCCCCAGATACGCCCACCCCAGAATTCCCCCCCAGGGAAATATCTCGTGGAAATTGCGTGCCTCGACTATGACAACGGGCATTCGGATGAGATCCCACAGTCCAAACACTTCTGTCTTTCCCAGAGCCACCCAGAACTTACCTTCATCGACTGAAGGAAGGTAGCTCACCATAAAGTACTTGCCGTTTTGCGGCAGCGCAACGCTTTCTTCCCTGAACTGCCAATCCACGGTGCCCGTAAAATCTTCGTTGAGTACCGTTGGCTCCTGACCATCGGTGGTAAGAACCACTGCGCCCATGCCTTCGGGGACGGGAAACGGCAATTCAGGCGCCGGTGGGAGGCCCGGACCCAATACCGCCGTAGCCGGGCGCACGTTTGCATAGCGGTCTATCCAGGGTACGCCCATCTGGAGTTCGAGCTTCTGACCCGCCTTGCCGTCAAAGGTCAGCCATAGGAAGAGTTGTCCCGGCTTTGCGTGGTGGTAGGCCACGCGACTCACTGAAATATCTGCTACTTTGTGTGCCGTTGCGGCGTCCGTCGGCCCGCCGTCAATCACAATCGGGTTATGCCCCCATGCAGTTCCCCACGTTGTTACGAGCAACAACGCCAATAAAAATCGAACTCTCGAAATATGTTTCAACATGGTGCGCGCTCCTTATCTTCCAATGTAACACATCTACGCCCATCGATATTCCACAGACACAGCCCTCGGCAGAGAAAGAGTTCGGACCACAAGAAGAACAACCGCGAAAATCCCGAAAACGATACGAGACGAGGCGGCTTGTGGGAGAAAAATGCGGTAAGCCACGCGGGAATTTGGATGCGTTTGCCTCGCTTCCCGGTTCTCATGCGGCGGCACGATAGGGTATGATCGCGGCCATGCGTATTTCAGTGGCAATAGGCAGTCCGATCAGATTGGTTCGTGCGACATTTCCTTCGTTGCGGCATCGGAATTATCGTCTGTTTTTTATTGGTCAAGGCGCGTCGCTCATCGGTACGTGGATGCAGCAGATGGCCTTGGGGTGGCTGGTCTATCGCATGACCCACTCGGAATTACTGCTGGGCACGGTCGGTTTCAGCAGCCAAATCATGACTTTTATGCTCACGCCGTTCGCAGGCGTGCTGGCCGACCGAACGGAGCGACGCCGACTCATTGTTGCGACGCAGTCGCTGGCGATGGTTCAGGCTTTCCTGCTCGCGGCGCTGACGTTGACGCATATGGTGGCCGTGTGGCAGATCATCGCGTTGAGCATCGTTTTGGGAATCGTCAACGCGTTCGACATTCCAATCCGTCAGTCGTTCTTGGTCGAGATGCTCGAAACGCGCGAGGACCTTCCCAACGCGATCGCCGTGAACTCGTTCTTGGTGAACATCGCCAAGCTGATTGGCCCTTCGATCGCGGGCGTCCTCATCGCGCTTTGGGGGGAAGGCCTTTGCTTCTTACTCAACGGCTTCAGTTATATGGCCGTCATTGTCGCGCTGCTGGCCATGCGCCTCAAGCCGCGTGCCATTGCGCCGTCGACCGCCCGCGTCCTCCAGATCCTTAAGGAAGGGATTGCCTATGCCATGGGCGACGCGCCGATGAGGGCCGTCCTGCTTCTGTTGGCGTTCGTAAGCCTTGTCGGTATTTCGTCCATGGTGCTAATGCCGGTCTTCGCGAAGGATATCCTCCATGGCGGTCCCAGTACGCTCGGATTTCTCCTGACGTCATCGGGGCTGGGCGCGATCATGGGCGCGTTGTTTCTGGCGGTTCGGAAACGGGCGCAAGGACTCGAACGGGTCATACCGGTCGGCGTCGTCCTCATGGGAAGCGCGCTTATCGGGCTGTCGTTCTCGACACACCTCATCGCATCGCTGGCCCTTTTGGCGATGAGCGGGGCGGGCACGATGACGGTGATCGCGGCGTGCAACACGAGCCTTCAAAGCATGGTGGACGACGACAAGCGCGGGCGGGTCATGAGTTTCTACACGATGGCCTTCATGGGCATGCTGCCGTTTGGAAGCCTGCTCGCGGGCGGACTTGCGTCCGTGTTTGGCACACCCGTCGCCGTTGGGATCAACGGGACGGCCTGCATTATCGCGGCCGGGGTATTCTTCCTGTTTGCGCCGAAGTTCCCTACGCGTAGCATGACGGGCACGCCAGCTTACTGAATGTCGTGCGGGGTAATTTTGGGATCGGCGCCGGTTTCGTAGAATCGTGACTCGGCGAGTTGGCCGTCAACGTATACCTCGACCACCATCTTGTCGACGTATGACACCGGGGGAAGGACGAGCGAGGAGCCGGGGGCGAGCCGAGGCGGCTCTCCGTTGACGTATTGCTTATCGAGCGGATACAGGGTTACGCGGCCGCCGTTTCGGTCGATGGCGTCGATGCGGAGTTCGCGGTCGTACGGTGCGGGCGGTACGACGTATGAGATATTGGCCTTGCGCTGCACATCGGGCAATGCAATGGTTCCCGATGAGCGGACATTGTAGACGACGCGGTCGCCTTCTTGAATCAGGGAGCCTGCGGCCGGTTGTTGGTCGAGGACGACATCCATGGGCTGGTCGGGTTGATCTACGAGGTTTGGCACGGGCTTGACGCCGAACGGGGCGAGCAGTTGCAGCACTTCCTGCACGGGTTTGTGGAAGAGATCGGGCATGAGCCAAGCATTGCCGGAGCGGCGTCCGTCGCTGACGAGTAGGCTGATGGTCGCATTGCTGGCCAGTAGGCGCGTCGCTTCGGGGTCTTGGGCGAGCACGGTGTCGCGCGGGCTTGAATGCGCGATGCGCGCAACGGCGCCGAGGGTAAATGAGGTCTGTCGGAGCGCGTCTTCAGCCTCGGTCAGCGTCTTTCCGACCACGTTGGGTGGACTGAGCGATTCGTTGCCGGCGCTGACGGTGAGGTAGACCTTGCGTCCGGTTCGGACGACTTTTCCCGCCGAGGGCCTCTGCACGATCACGTGATATTTGGGCACGCGGTCATCGGCGACTTGTGTTTGGCCACCGATTTCGAGTCCTTGCTGCGCGAGCATCAGCGAGGCTTCGGTGATGGGACGTATGGTCACATCGGGCACTTTGACGTATGCGCCGCCGCTCAGGACGTAATTGAACACGTAGTATCCGGTGCCCGCCATCACCGCGAGAAAAAACACGGTGGCCAGCAGCCAGCGAACGCACCAGCCCATGAAAAGAAATACGAACGCGATACTGTTCAGGATACCTTCCGAAATCGCATCAAGAAGAATCCGTCCCAGTCCCCTGCGGTGGGGAGCGTCCGATATTGTCCTGGTCCCGTTTTCCACGGCGTAAACCACTCCGGGCCATCTTCCGGAATGACCTTCTCTGTTTCGAGCACAGTCTGCACCACGTCGCGCGTTTCCTGACGCGTGGTCGTGCAGACGGAATACACAATAATTCCTTGATTCTTGCAGACTCGTATCGCATTGCGCAAGAGCGCGGTTTGCAGTTGCGCCAATTCGTCCCGCCCTTTGGGCGTCACGCGCCACTTCAAATCGGGGTGACGCCGTAACGTGCCAAGTCCCGTGCATGGCGCATCGACCAGCACGCGGTCAAACACGGCGTCCACGGGCGGGGCCATTCCGTCGCCGCAGACGAGGTGAACGCCGGGAACGTGGAGGCGCTCGACGTTTTCGACCACGCGTTGCAGGCGGTTCGCGTAACGATCCATCGCCACGATCATTGCGGCGCCGCCCGTCAACTGTGCCAGATGCGTCGTCTTGCCGCCCGGCGCCGCGCACATATCCAATACCTTGTCGCCCGCTCTGGGTTCCAACAAATGCGGCGGGAGCATGGACGCGGCGTCCTGCACGATGAACAAACCCTCCTGGAAGAGCTTCGACCGGACAGAGGGTACGCCATGGCTCAATGTCAGTTCTTCAGGCACGGGCGTACACTTCTTCGCGGTGGCAGGCTGGACATTCGAGAGTCGATTCAACGCTTCGAGCAACTGCTCGGGTGTGGTTGCGAGCGTATTCGTGCGAAGGGTCATCGGCGCTTCGATGTTGCTCGCGACACAAATTGTTTCTGCGGTCTCTTCGCCGAACTCGGCGAGCCACTCGTCGACAAGCCAGCGCGGCATGGAATGACGGACGCTCAGGTACGCGGCGAGATCCTGCTCGCGTCCGGGCAACCGAACCTCGTCGAGCGTTTGCGGTACGCGCCGCAGGACCGCGTTGGCGACGCGTGCCAGTCCAGCGTGGCTGTGATGCTGGACCAGGTCTACGCTGGTATTCACCATTGCAGGAAAGGTGACTTGCGTGCAGAATAGGGTCTGGAAAACGCCCATCCGCAGAATCGCCTGCACGGGAGGGGGCAACTTGTCGAGCGGTTCGTGCAAAAGACGCCTGAGCACGTGGTCGCACAGGAGGCGATGCCGGACGGTCCCGTATACGAGTTGCGTCATGAAACGACGGCCGCGGTCGGCCAGCGTGCGCCTGCGCAACGCGGCATCGAGCGCAAGGTCGATATACGCCCCTTGCTCGAATACGCGAACAAGCACGCGGACCGCCGTATCGCGGACTATATCCAGGTTTACCATAGGAGAGGCCGTAGGGAAGGATGAAGGATGAATCGAGGCGCGGAGGCCTTGCGCCTCTGAGATGAAGGATGAATCGCTTTGCGGCTTGAACTTTTCATGATGGGAGATCCTCGAAGACTTCGCCAACGGTGATCGGACGGCCGCGCATGAACGCTTCCAGCGGCATTGGTTTCTTGCCGGGCATTTGGATTTCCAGAATGGCCAGCGCTCCGTCTCCGCATGCCACGACGATGTGGTCGTACGCGATGTCGGTCACTGAACCCGGTTTGGAGTTTGAGGCTGGTTTCTCGACTACTCGCGTTTTGTAAATCCGGCAGATCTCGCCTTTGAATCGGCAATGTGCGATGGGCCATGGCAGGGCCGCGCGGACCAGGTTGTGAATGGCGGCTGCGGGTTGCGCCCATTGGATCTGGCCGTCGCTCTTGTCGAAGCGCCGGGTGATCGTCGCGCGCGCGTGGTCCTGCGGCGTGAACACCGCGTTGCCGGAGGCGACCCAATCAAGCCCACGCACCATCAGGCGTGCGCCCAATTCGGCTAATCGTTCCGTGAGCATCGCGGCGTCCTCGTCCGGGCCGATCGGGGTGGATTCCTGCAAGAGGACGTCGCCCGTGTCCACGCCGACATCGAGCCGCATGATGCTGACGCCGGTGCTGTCGTTGTTGCAGAGAATGGCGGTCTGAATGGGCGATGGACCGCGATGGCGCGGCAAGAGACTCGGGTGCAAGTTCAAGAAACCATGAGGGGGCACATCGAGCAGTGGCTGCTTGAGGATGCGGCCGTACGCTACCAACACGCACACGTCCGGCGCTTGCGCGCGCAACCACGCCTCGAAGATCCCATCGTTCAACACGACCGGCTGCACGACGGGTATATCGTGGGCCATGGCCCATTGCTTGACCGGCGGGGCCACCGGGGTGCCGCTGCGCCCCTGCGGACGGTCCGGCTGGCAGACGGTCGCCGCCACGTCGTGCGAGGCCGCAACTGCCGACAGCGCCGGTACGGCCAACTCAGGTGTACCAAAGAAAACTATGCGCATAGAAAAACCTCAAGCTTCAAATTTCGACTCACAAACTACAGACCGGCGAGAATACCTGAAGCCTGAGGTCTGAAGCCTGAAGCCTGCTCACGAGGTGATTCCCGGTATATCGAGGCCGCCCGTGGCTTCTGATAATTTCGACTTGACCAATTCTTGCGCTTTGCGCGTTGCCTCGTTCATGGCTGAACGGACCAATGTTTCGAGCATCTCGGGATCGTTTTTATCGATGACGTCCGGGTCAATCTTGATCGAGAGGACTTCGAAACAGCCATTCACGACCACCGCGACCATCCCGCCGCCTGCAGAAGCTTCGACCTGCTCGTTGGCCAGCGACGCACGGACTTCTTCCATTCGGGTCTTGACTTCCATCACCTGTTTGAACAGGCCCGGCAAATTGCCTAGATTTCCAAGTCCTTTTAACACGCGTCAAACACCTCCAGGTTTCGGCAACATCCCAACCCCGTACCCCGGCAGTATACCGAATGCACCGCTGCCGAGTCGATTCGTGAGGAAAGGATGAAGGATGAAGGATGAAGGATGAAAAAGAATACAGCCTTGCTGCATCCTTAAGGCTCTTTGATTGTGCCGCATGCAACCACCAACCCCAAACCTTCCGCCTTCCTCTCATTCCTCCCATTTTCATCCTTCATCCTTCATCCTTCATCTCGGAACCGGGCTTTCTCCTGAAACCTGGCGCGGCAGGGCCTGAAGCCTGAAGCCTGAAGCCTGAAGCCTCTTTAGCGGGTTGTAGCCGTGTGAAGGGCGGTGGCATAATACACGGCGTTTGGAACGATGCGGTCAACCGAAGGTAGTGCGAGGTCCATGCAGAGCCAGGTCGAAATACTCAACAGTTTCTTTCTCATCCTTTCGTTCGTGTTTGGATGCATGATCGGCAGTTTCTTGAACGTGTGCGTCTGGCGGCTTCCGCGCAACGAATCGATCGTGAAACCGCGGTCGAAGTGTCCGAAGTGCGATACGCTTATCGCGTGGTACGACAATATCCCGATCGTGAGTTGGCTGGCGCTGGGGGCGCGGTGCCGGCATTGCCACACGTGGATTAGCTGGCAGTATCCGCTGGTCGAGGCGTTGACGGGTGTGTTGTTTGCGTGTGTGTTCGCGCGGTTCGGCGTGTGCATGGCTACGCCGGTGTATATGGTGCTTTGTGCGGGCCTGGTATTGGTGACATTCGTCGATCTGGCGGATTGGACGATTCCGAACGAGGTGACGTTTCCGGGGATTCCGTTGGGGTTGGCATGCGCGGTCGTTGGGATGTTCTATCCGGGGTCGGGATTCTTGACGAAGGATGTCTTCGATTCGCTGGGTGGAATCGTGCTGGGCGGCGGGATTCTGTATCTACTGGACAAGCTGACGTTGCTGTTGTTGAAGAAACGCGGGATGGGTTTCGGCGACGTGAAGCTGCTGGCGATGCTGGGCGGATTTCTGGGTTGGAAAAGCGTGTTCGCGATCATCATGATCGCGTCGTTGGCCGGCAGCGTGATTGGCATCACGCTCGTTGTGTTGCAGAGGCGCAAAGGCATCGAGGAAGAGGCGCATTACCTGCCGTTCGGCCCTTACTTGGCGGGGGCGGGATTGCTGTTTCTTTTCTTTGGCCACGCGATGATCGAAATGTATCTCGGCCTGATGCACGCGCCCGCTCCAGTGTCGGTATTTCCCACGTGAGCGCTCTGCCCGTACATCCGGATATTGTGCGCATCTCGCTGCCGACGCCGTTCCCGGTGGGTCCGGTCAACGTGTTTCTCGTCAAGGGAGACCCGCTCGTGCTGATCGACGCGGGGGCCAATACCGATGAAGCCTATGCGCGTCTCGAGGAGCGCCTCGGCGAGCAAGGTTTGGCGGTGCGCGATATAGGGATCGTCCTGCTGACGCACGGACATATCGACCACTTCGGCATGGTCAATCGGATCGTGCAGGCTTCGGGCGCGGTGTCGTACGCCCATCCCGATGTGGTGGCGCACCTTCGCGCTTACGACGCCGATTCGAAGGTGGCTCTGGAATTCTTCGTGGGCGTGATGAACCGTTGCGGCGTGCCGCCGGACATCGTCGAGCGCATTTGCACGTTGCGGGCAACGTATGAGTCTTTGGTGGAACCGATCGATATCGACCACGCACTTCGCGATGGCGATGAGGTGGCGGGGCTTTGCGCGCTTCATGTGCCTGGCCATTCACCGTCCGACATTCTGTTTCACGACCCGGTGCGCCGCGCCGCGTTCGCGGGCGATCACGTATTGAAAGGCGTCAGCCCAAGTCCGCTGATCCGGCGTCCGCGTCCGGGCGAACAGAAGGTCCGCACACTGCTCGAGTATCGGCAGTCGCTCGAACGGACGCGCGCACTCGATATCGATGTCTGCTATCCTGGCCACGGTAGTCCATTCGGGAATCATCGCGAGATCATCGATTCGCTTCTGCAACGGCAGGAACGGTTCACGGGGCACGTGTACGCACTGCTTGAGGCCGGTCCGTTTACGCCGCACCAGTTGATGGGCATGCTCTTTCCTCGCGTCGCTCTGGATACGCTCCATTTCGGTTTGTCGAGCGTCCTAGGTCATTTGGAAATCCTCGATGATCGCGGCATGGCCACCGCCGACGAATGCGAAGGCATACTGTTTTTCCGCAGGCTGAAGACTGAAGGCTGATTAGGAATTCCTAATTCCCAATCAGCCGTGCTATAATTCGCTCGACGCAACTGGTCGACAAATAGTAATTGGGAATTACTAATCACTAAGAAGGAGCGGATTATGAAAAAAGTGCTCGCGGTGAGTGCATTGTGTATTCTGGTGTTGGTCGCGTGCAGTGCGCCGGCGCCCCCGCCGCCGCCGGAAAACCTGCCGCCCCCCGAACCTACCCCCGAGGAAATCGCGGCCAAGATTCGTCCGGCCTTGCAGCCACTGGAAGCGATCGTCGCGCAAGGAAAGGGCGTCAGGGGGCTCAACATAAACAAAGTTATGCGCGATAAATTCGTCGCGGACCTCAAACAGGCCAAGAGTCAAGGCTCGGAAAACGGCAAACAGGCACTGAAGATGATCGCGCACGAGATCGAAACGATCATCCAGAAAGGACGTGACCAGGAAAGGTATCCGTTGGTCCTGGGCGCCATTGCGGGCTACAAGGTGCTCGAACCGATTGGCGTGACGATGCAGCGTCTCAAGGACAGGGCCGAACTGGAAGTCAAAAGGCCATTCATAACCATAAAGGGATTCCTCGACGATAAAGCGACCGGCGAGACGTACGTGTTTCTCCTCGTTGAACGCGCGAACGAAGATTTTGAGCTACACCCGGTACTGCAAAAAGAGCCTGTCCGCAAGGGCGAGGAGTTTCATGACTGCCGCCTCGTCGATTTCGTCGGCGACAAGAAGGGTGTTACGCTCGAATATATCAAGATACCGGGCACGATCTGGAACGTAATGGTGCAGTAGTCTGATGGGCGAGCCTGGAAAAACAAACGCGCTTGGCGCGTCAACGGTCGTGCTGGCGGCCATCGCCATCGCGGGCGTGTTGGCGTACGCCAATACGTTCTCGAACGGTTTCGTTTGGGACGATGCGTCGTCGGTACTGGTGAACAAGCATGTGCAGGATCCGACCGAACTGGGGCAATTGTTCCGCGAGGACCAGCATCCCTTCGGGCGCGGCTCGGGTAACTTCTACCGTCCGCTCGTGGCCTCGAGTTTTATGGCCGATTTCCTTGCATCGTACAGCGCACCTCCACCTGACGTCCCGCAGCGTTCCGTTGCGGAGGTCAGTCCGTTCTTGTTTCACGCGACCAACTTGGGATGGCATGTTCTGGTCGCGGCGTTTTTGTACGCCATCCTGCTTCGTTTGGGCGCTTCGGCGTGGGTGAGTGCCGTCGTGCCGCTGCTCTACATCGTCCACCCGCTCCACACCGAGGCGATCGCGTACATCAGCGGGCGCGCCGATCCGATGGCGGCGGCGCTCGGATTCGCGGGCTTGTGGTTGGTGTTGCGCGACGATACGTCGCGGCAGCGCTGGACGGGGCTATTGGCCGGAACGGCGCTGTTCGGGGCGGGGCTCCTGTGCAAAGAATCGGCTATGATCTTCCCATTCCTATTGGCGCTCTTCGCCGTCTTGAGGCCGGTACGCACGAAACCGAAGCGGCAAACCTATTTGTGGCGCGCCCTCCCCGTGGGTCTGTGGTTCGCCTTGCTCGGCGTGTATGCCTATCTACGCATGACCGTCCTGCACTTCGCATCGAGTCCGCCGCCGCTGTCCACCCCAGGCCAACGTCTCGTCGAATGCTGTCAGGCATTCGCATGGTATTGGAAGCTGATCTTCGTCCCCACGGGCTTGCACATGGAACGCTCGCTCGCCGCAACACCCGTGTATGCGGCGCCCATCGGCGCTCTGCTCCTTTTGGGCATGCTGGCGGGCTTCGCGTGGACCTTGTGGCAAGGCCGTCGTATTGCGGCCTTGGGTATTGGCTGGTTTCTGATATCCTGGTTTCCGATATCGGGACTGATCCCGCTGAATGCACCGATGGCGGAGCATTGGATGTATATACCATTGGCCGGATTTCTATGGGCTTTTGCCGATTTGATTATGGCGCTTGCGACACACACAAAAGGGCGAATGGCCATATATGCTGCGGCTTGTGCTTTGTTTCTCGTCTTCACGACCTTGACGGTGGCGCGCAACCGGGATTGGCGGGACAACGAGACGCTCTTTCGCGATACGCTTGCCAAGAACCCAAAGTCGTCTCGCGTTCACTTCAACCTCGCGGTTACTTACCAGGATATTCTGAAAAATATGCCCGGCGCCCAACGGCATTACGAAGCCGTTGTGGCATTGTACAAGGAGAAAAAGGGGCCGATTGCGCCGGGGGGCATCGAGTCGTTCTGGGACGAGGAACTCGAGTCGCATCTGTCGCTCGGGCATATCTTCGCCGACCGTCGGGCCTATGACCAGGCCGCGCAACATTACGAAACCATCCTGCGCATCACGCCCGACGCCCAGCACAAGGAAATGGTCGCGGATGCGGCGTTGGGCATGGGCCAGATCTCGCTCGAACAGGGCAACGTGAATCGCGCCGTCGAGTTCTTCAAGAAGGCGCTCGCCGCCAAGCCCGAACTGCGCGAGTCGGTCGAGCGCATGAGCTCGAGTCCGGCAAGTTCCTAAGTGCATCTGACGCACTTGGCGTGTATTGAGGTAACGCGACGTTTCCAACGTTGCGGCTGGCTACCGAACTACGACGTTGGAAACGTCGTGCTACTTATCTGGTTCTATCCAACATCAGAGTAGTCTTTGGGCCTGAAGGAGGCGACAATATGTCCAAGACGATAGCGATTGTGGGCGCGTCGACTGATCGGCGCAAGTACGGCAACAAGGCGGTGCGTGCGTTCAAACAAGGCGGATGGTCGGTTTGCCCGGTACATCCCACCGCGCCGGAAATCGAGGGGCTTCGCTGCTATGCGCGAATTGAAGACGTGCCGGAACCGATCGACCGCATTTCAATGTACGTTCCGCCGTCGGTTGGGAAAAGCTTGCTGGCGGCGATTGCCGCGAAATCGCCGGCCGAATTTTTTCTGAATCCCGGTTCCGAAGACGAAGAAATTGTCCGGCAGGCCACAGCGCTGGGGCTTAATCCGGTTCAAGCGTGCAGCATTGTCAACATCGGGTTGCGTCCGTCGATGTTTCCGGACACGTGATTTTCAGCGGCGCGCGGCCCAGATCAAGAAACGCGCAGCAACTTCGCCGTCCGGGATCGGGGTGCTTTTCTACAGAATGTACCTGCTTAGATCGCGGCTTTCGGCGATTTTGTCAAGCCGGGTCACGACTTCGGATGCGGTGACGGTCCAATGGCGTCCTTTGGCTTCGGGGCCTTCGAAGGAGATGTCTTCGAGGAGGTATTCCATGACGGTATGGAGTCGTCGCGCTCCGATGTTTTCGGTCTCTTCGTTGATGCGTTGGGAGACGCGTGCGATGGTGTCGATGGCGTCGTGCTCGAATTCGACCGTTACGCCTTCGGTTTCGAGTAGGGCTTGGTATTGTTTGATGAGCGAGTTGCGCGGTTCGCGCAAGATGCGCGCGAAGTGTTCGGCATGGAGGCTCTCAAGTTCGACGCGGATCGGGAAACGGCCTTGGAGTTCGGGAATGAGGTCGGCGACCTTTGTCATGTGGAACGCGCCCGCCGCGATGAACAGGATGTGGTCGGTGCGGACAGGCCCGTGTTTTGTGATGACGGTCGAGCCTTCGATGATCGGCAGGATATCGCGCTGTACGCCTTCGCGCGAGACGTCAGGCCCATGGCCGGGTGCGCTTCGCCCGGCGATTTTGTCGATTTCGTCGAGGAAGACGATTCCGGCGTTTTCGGTGCGCTCGATGGCCTTGGTCACGACGGTTTCCATGTCGATTAGGGCGCCGAGGGCCTCCTGTTCGAGTATGCGGCGGGCTTCGGCGACGGTGACTTTGCGGCGTTTGGTCTTCGGAGGCATGAGACGTCCAAACATCTCCTGGACATTGACGCCCATTTCTTCGAGGCCGCTGTTGGAGAAAACTTGCATCATGGAGGGCGTCGTGGATTCGCGGACTTCGATTTCGATCTCGCGCGATTCGAGATCGCCCGCGCGCAGTTTGGCGAGGATCACTTCGCGGACGCGCGCCTCGGCGGCGGCATTGGGATCCAGTTGCGCGGGCGCTTCGTCGCCCGCGTTCGGGTCCATGGGGTTGAAGGTTCGAGGCCGGAGCGGTTGCGGGGGCAAGAGCACATCGAGCAGCCGTTTCTCGGACTGTTCGCGCGCCTCTTCGGCCAGCGCGCGCTTCATCTCTTCGCGAACCATACTGACGCCGACCTCGACTAATTCGCGGATCATGGATTCGCAGTCGCGGCCCACGTAGCCGACTTCGGTGAACTTGGACGCTTCGACTTTGATAAACGGCGCATCGGCGAGGCGCGCGAGCCTTCGCGCAATCTCGGTCTTGCCGACGCCGGTTGGGCCGATGAGAATGATGTTCTTCGGGGCCACTTCGTCGCGCAGGTCTTCGGGCAGTCTCAGGCGTCGCCAGCGGTTGCGCAATGCGATGGCGACTTTGCGTTTGGCGTTATCTTGGCCGATGATGTATTTGTCTAACTCTTCGACGATCTGGCGCGGTGTCAATTCCTGCATGGGTTATTCCTTTTCATAAAGTGGACGGGGTGGACGAAGTGGACGGGGTGGACAAATGGCTTCATTCTTCATCCTTCATTGTTTGGCCCACGCGCACTGTGGAATGCGTGGATCAATGGGCGCGGCTTGTCGGGC
>CAIYET010000647.1 GCA_903925285.1 Candidatus Hydrogenedentota bacterium
CCTTGACGAGTCACGATGATTTTGAACTGAAGGATTCTGAGAGCAGGACGATTCCGTTACATGATCGGCTTGCCGAAATTCTATTGCCCTACCGCCAGAAGGCCGGTTTCCTTCTTGCCCCTGAGAAAAATGAGCCTGGAAGAAACCGCTACAGATATGAGTTCAAGACGACTTTCAATACGGTATTGAAGAAAACGGGTCTCACATGGGTGACGCCGCATACATTGCGTCACACATTTGCATCGCAGTTGGCGATTGCGGGCGTTTCCTTGTACAAGATCAGCAAGTGGTTGGGGCATTCGGATGTGAAAACCACACAGATTTATGCGCATCTCCAAATGCATGATGAAGATATCAATCGGTTCTAAAGGTTCCATCTCAGTTGCGGGGGCGCATGATTTCGACCGCTTTACGCGTGATGTCTAAGCTGTCAGCGGTTAGATTGGCATGGACGAAAGTTTCGAGATCCTCTTTGCGAAACAGAACGCGCGCCCTTTTGCCTTCTCCGAACTTAACACGCCGCACGTCACCCGTGGCGGAAAGTGCATCGAGTTTGCGAAGACTCAACCGCAAATACGTGGCGGCCTCTTGCCGCGTCAGAAGTTCCATATCTTTATCCTTTCAATGCCCGACTGAGACTGTCTTCGCCGCCCTATCCTTGGGCGCTGCGCATTCACCGACACTCAATTGGCCCTGTTGCTATTGAAATGCAACGCTACCATTCGGCATACACCTATCCTTTGTTCGCTCGATGCATTCCCTAAGCCTGTTTGCACAGTAGGCTCGCGAACAGTCAATTCTGTTCACGGATCACGAAGTCTTTGAACCGCGCTATTTGCCTGCGGCCAGCACGTCGACAACATTCGCGAAGGTCTTGCCATCGGGACTCGTCTTATGTTTGATTACGACCCGGCAGTGTTTGTGAAGCAGGTTTTCTATCGTGATTTCCTCGCCGACGCTGGGCATGTGGCCGATGATGGCGGCCACCCAGCGGCCGAGTTTGGTGTTTTCGCTCAGTTTCTTGGTTGCTAGTCCGGTAACGCGGCGTTCGTCCCATTCGTCGTCCGTGTGCAAGAGAAAGTCTAAGCGTACGGTCGGTCCGTGCGTGCCGTCCATGTCCTGAGCGCCGGTGACTTCTGCTTCGAACTCGCCCTCGGGGACCGTGGTCGCGGCTTCTTTCGCCGTTGCTGTCCACGACATCTTTCTGTCCTCCATTGTTGGTCCTGCTTGCTCTCTGACTATCCATAATGCGGCGGATATTGCCGGAACGTTTCAGTGCATCTGGGCCGCTGGGATGAAACTGATTTCGAATCCTCTGGTGAGACAGATCTTCACCATCCGGGCGAGACGCTGCTGCACATCTTCGAGCCAGGGTGGTGGGTGGCTTGCCGATGTCCAGCGCAAGTTATTCGAGGCTTCAACTGACTGAAGCTCGCGGTAGCGCTGCAGCACGTACGCATGGGCGCCGCGGATGCGACTGCCGATTGCCAGGATGTCCTGCAGGGTCAGCGGAGGGGCGATGGTGGTGCGGAATTCGTAGTCGACACGTCCGTTCATGAGAAGCGCGATGCTCTCATCGATGGCGCCTTGGTCAACGTGAACGTCGCAGACCGCGTCGTATTTTTCGGGTGGCGCCTTGATGTCCATGGCCACGTAATCGAGCAGCCCTGCTTCAAGGAGGGCCGCCAGAACCGCAGGGTGTGTTCCATTGGTATCGAGTTTCACGAGATACCCGAGGGCGTGAACTTCCGCGGTGAATCCTACGATATCGGGCTGGAGTGTAGGCTCTCCGCCGCTGACGACAACCGCATCAAGCAGCGTTGCCCGACCCTGAAGCCACCAGAGCATCGTCTCTGGCGCGATTCGCGCCGTCAGATTGTTCCTGGTCAGCAGCGCACGATTGTGGAGTAGCCGCAGTTCAGGTTGCATCCCGGTGTGAAGACGACGGCTGCGATCTTGCCGGGGTAGTCAATGAAGGTGCATTTCGCGACGGCGGCAATCTCCATGTTCTTTACGCTCCTCCATCGGGCAGTGTCGGCAGCACGAAGTTCACGCGGTCCCGGTATTCTTGTTTCTTTCCCTCGTTGAAGTTCGTCACGGGCCTGAAGTATCCCGTGACTCGCGACCAAACCTCGGTCTCGGCGCCGCAACACGGACAGGCGGCGAGTTCGCCGCGAAGATAACCATGGTCTGGGCAAATGCTGAACGTAGGCGTGAGAGATAGATACGGCAGCCTGTACCGCTCAAAGATTCGTTGTATGAGCCGCTTGGCGACGGCCGCATCCTCGATGCTTTCGCCGAGATAGAGGTGGAGTACCGTGCCGCCTGTGTACAGGGACTGTAATTCGTCCTGCAGCTCGAGCACTTCGAAGACGTCATCCGAATAGCCCACGGGCAAATGGCTTGAGTTGGTGTAATACGGCGTACCCGCGCCGGCTGTCTTGATATCCGGATACATCTCCCTGTCCAACCGGGCAAACCGGTAAGCCGTGCTTTCGGCGGGCGTCGCTTCGAGGTTGTAGAAATGTCCTGTTTCAGCTTGAGCATCGACGATGAGGCTGCGCAAGTAGCGAAGGATTCCGATGGCGAAACGTTGTCCTTCGCGACTTCCCAGGTTCTCATCGAGCAGATTGATCGCCGCTTCATTCATGCCGACGATGCCGATGGTGCTGAAATGATTGAGCCAGTATTGGCCGTTCTTCTGTTTTATGTCGCGCAGATAATGCGCCGAATACGGGTAGAGCCCCTTCTCGGTCTGGGCCTCGATAACCTTGCGTTTAATTTCGAGCGAGGTCACGCCAATCCTGACCAACACTCGCAATCGTTCCTTGAACTCCTGTTCCGTCTTGGCCAAGTATCCGATACGCGGGAGGTTGATTGTAAACACGCCAATGGATCCTGTAAGGGGGCTGCTCCCGAAAAGCCCGCCGCCTCGCAGCCGTAGCTCGGTCATGTCCAAACGCAGCCGACAGCACATGGCTACCGCATCTTCCGGCGAGAGATCCGAATTCACGTAGTTGGCAAAGTACGGAATCCCGTACTTGCACGCAATCCGCATGAACGCCTCGACGGCCGGTGATTCCCAGTCGAGGATTTTTGTAACGTTGATCGTCGGAATCGGGAATGTGAAAACCCGGCCTTTGGCGTCCCCTTCGAGCATGACGTCGCAGAACGCCCGGTTGAAGATATCCATTTCTGCCCTAAATTCGCCGTAGACGGCCTCGACAGGCTTTCCTCCGATTATGACCGCCTGGATTCCGAGCGATGCAGGCGGCGTGAGATCAAAGGTAAGGTTCGAGAACGGACACTGGAAACCCACACGAGTCGGGACGTTAAGGTTGAAGATGAACTCCTGAAGCGCCTGCTTAACCTGGTCGTAACTCAGACGGTCGTA
>CAIYET010000648.1 GCA_903925285.1 Candidatus Hydrogenedentota bacterium
CCAAAACTTTTCAAGGCGAAGATCCCCGAAAACATCGCCGTTGAAGAAGCACACAACGCCCATTTGCCATTACGAAAATACGATGCCCACTGCAAAGCTGCAATCGCATATCGAGAACTCGCCAAGGAGGCCTTTTGATGTCAAACGATACTACAACAGATGACGCGATGGACCCCAGGAAGGACCGACTACGGAAAAAGGCCATCGATAACCCGCTCTTTACCCCTTCCGTTCAGGAAGAACCTGAATCGGAGGAAGTCGAAGACAATGTGACGCCGGAAATCGTGGCCGTTGAGGAAAAACCGCAGGCACCGCGCGCAATCGCCCCAGCCTCCGAAGTGAGACGCCGTGTTCAGGAGACGCCCCCTGCCGTTCCTCCTGCACGGCCCCGACCGCTTGAAGCTGAGCGCGTGAAAGCAGCGGAACCCGATCGCCCGGCCGTAGAGAAGAAGACAGAGGCGCCGCGCTCGATCGCGCCCGTCCCCGATGCACGGCTCCGAGATTTGGAGAAGCAAAACGCGGCTCTTCTTGCACAGATTCGACAGCTTGAGCTTGATCGCGTTAGACACGAGACGGAGGAGGCTCAGGAGCAGCTCGACGATTTCCAGGATGCCTCCGAAGAAAGCCGGAGTATTATCCAGATCGTCGAATCCCTTGAACGGCAACTGGACGAATCGTTTGCGTTGCGGGATGCCTTGTCCGCCGATCTGGAGAAGGCGCGGACCAAATTGTCCAGCGAAATGGTTGCCCGCCGCGGACTCGAGGAGCGCCTTAAGCTATGTGAGGCCGAGGCCGCCTTGGTCGATCCCTTGCGCGATGAGTTGACGTTCATCGAACAGGAGCGCAGTGAGATTGCACGCAATCTCAAGACGACTGCTGACTTGTTGGAGCAAACCACAAACGAACGGGATGCGCTTACCGAGAAGATGGAGGCGGCCCAAGACCGCATCGGTGAACTTGAAGGGTTGAAGATCGATTTAGAAGCGCAGGTGATGGATCTTCAGGAGCGCCTATACGAGTTCGGCGAAGTGCGCAAGACCCTCGCGGAACGGAATGCCCAGTGCGAAGATCTGACGCGGCGATTAAGGGATATGACCGTGCGCCTCGATGCCACGGAAACCTCGAAGAAGGCGCTCGAACTCGACTTGGCGACGAACAAGAGAATCGCGGTGGACCTACGCGAGGAATTGAAGGCTCTGAATCAAAAGGTTGCGTATATGGAAACCGAGTCGTTGGATTTGCGTGAACGCCTCGAGGAGCAGCAGGTCGAGAATGTTGACTTGCGTGTACGCAACAAGCGGGTCGAACACGATCTGAAATCCGAGGTCGCGAAACACAAGACCACAACCGCCGAGCTTGAGTCGAGCCAGAAGGCTCTACGCGACGTGCGGACCGCGACCTCCCGTACGGGAAAGCGCATCGAAAGTCGTTACAGCGCAATCCACACAAATACCGATAGCGAAGAGACGCCGCTACAGGTTGAGGAATAACAAGAATGGCCGAACCCCGCATTTTTACGCCAAAGACACAGCAGTCCCTCGAACGAACGCTCGAAGCAACGCGCAAGGCCATGTCCGATGTGCGCGAAAACATGAGTATCCTCGAGGAGGCCAAAGAACGGGCCGATCAGCGCATTGAAAACCTCACCGAAGAACTCGCAAAAGCTCGGGAAGCGCTTGCGGACTCAAGTGCGGCCCAGAAAACCCTTCGGAAGGATCTCGCGCAGCAAGCATCGGAACAGAAACGGGTTGCCGGGGATTTGGCCGCCCTCCAGGGGGAATTGGAGAATCTGCACAAGCAATTGCAGGATGCGTCCGCAGAACGCGCGGCGCTGACGGGCCAATCTCAAGAAGCGCTGGCGGCCGAAAGAGCGCGTGCGGAAACTCTATGCGCGCAACTCGAGGACGTTGCCCACAGTCTCGAAGAGCAACAAGCGGAACAGGATCGCCTGCTTGCGGAGCGCGACAAGGGGCTGCAGGCGGCAAAGCGCGAGCTTGCCGAGGCCCAAGCCAGAGCCAAACGCACGGCCAGCGATGCCGACGCGCAGATGAAGCGGTTTTCGGCTTCCGAGGAACGATGCGCCACACTCCAGGCACAGTTGGAGGAGGCCGTTATATCGCGCCAGGACTTGGAGAACAAGAGAGCCGAGGACGAGACGCGCGTACAAGAACTTGTTCACGAAAACCAGCGTGTCGCCACACTGGAAGAAAACGTTGCTGCGCTCGGGAATGAAAACCAAGCGCTCACGGGCAAGTTACAGGAAGCTCTGGACGAGGTCGAGGGACTCAACGCTCAATTGGTTTCCGAGCAAGAGTTGCGAGAAACGCTCGAGGTTAGCCTGGACGTTTCCCGGCGCGTTGTCGACGAACTGAAACAGGCCCTTGCGGGGGCGCAAGAAACGTCGCCTTGAGGTGCGCTTCCGAAGGCCGCTCCCTTTCTTCATTGACGAGACGCTTCGTTGCGTCGGCTCTTGTTTCCGGTGGAGTCTCCAGCGGGTACAGGTGGTAGTTTCGGGCGATGATGGATATGCCTCATACGGATTTATGTCTTCCATATGAATACCGAACAATCGAAAGCGCGGTCGGCCGCCGAAGCCGCTAGGAGCAAGGTGCGAGAGAACGCCGCGCACCGTGCGAACACGCTGGAAGATATCAAGAAGCATTTCGGTTTTCTGCTGGAGTTGCGCGACCGCAGAATTGGGGAACTTGAACGGAAGACGGCCCTTGCGGCGAGCCGTTCGGACATCGATTTGGTGTGCGCGGGCCGGTTGGATTTCAAGGTTCTCGTCGTGGATAGTTCCGTCGAGGCACGCAATGCCCTGGTTTCCGCGCTACGGCGCCGCTTCTACGTTTCCAGCGCCGGAGACGGGTACGCGGCGCTCCAACTCATGGCCGACAAGCCCGACCTGATTCTGACGGACCTGAACTTGCCCTATGTCGATGGCATTCGGATGATTCAGTATATACGTCAGATTGCCAAGAAGATACCAATTGTAGTAGTATTGGATCTTAAAGACAACGGTGTGGTTTCGCAACTGCGAGCACTGGGCGTAGAGACCTTTATCCGTAGACCTTACCGGTTGGACGACCTTCTCAAAACGATGGAAGCCGTTGCCAAGACGTGTACGCCCTGTCCCATGAAGAGCGTCCTTGCGGTATGCCCCGAGTTGCATGAGCGGCACGCGTTATACGCCTTGTTGGAAGATCAATATCGCACGGTGGTCACGGCCTCCGCTGCTGCGGCCCTGGAAATGACCGAAGCGCGTCCCGACGTGCTGATTGTGGACGTGGCGGCCGGGGATGTCCTATGGGAACAAATCGTGACGACCTTCAGAAAAGCCCGGGAGGACGTAAAGGTCTTGGCTTTGTGTGAAGCGAAGAACGCCACCGTCGTGGGCGCGAGCGATGCGGCCGCAGTCGACGAGGTGGTCGTTCGTCCGTATTGCTTCGAGGATCTTGCCGCGCGGATACGACGCCAGCTCGGGATAGTGCAGATGACCGGATTTCTCAAGAAAGTTTTCAGGCAAGTTACGTGAGCGGCGCCTTCGTTTCAGACGGTGTGCGCGCGCGTTCACGTGAAAGGTAGAGGTGCAGGTGGATCTCGCGAAACACGGTGGCGTGCATACCGGCAGGAAAAAGGTGGCGATTGTCGGCCTTCCCAATACCGGCAAGAGCCTCCTCTTCAATCACCTCACGGGGGATTATTCGCTCGTCTCCAACTATGGGGGCACGACTATGGAACCCAAGCGCGCCAAGTGCCAAATGCACGGGTGCCGCTGTGAGGTAATCGATACGCCCGGCCTGCACGGCCTGAGCACGTGTTCGGTGGAAGGACTTTCCATTCGGGATCTGATATTCGCAGAGCAACCCGATGTGATCGTTCAGTGCATCGACGCCAACCAATTGAAGCAGTCCCTTGCCTTGATGATGGATCTGCTGGAACTGGGCGTTCCCATGGCCGTCGCGCTCAACGCCATCGACGAGACCGCGCGAAGAGGGATCTGGATAGATAGCACGGAGTTGTCGCGCGCGTTGGGCGTGCCCGTAGTCGAGACCATTGCCACCCAAGGACGCGGAATTGCCGATCTGAAGAAGGCCATCGCGGCCCCCCGAACCCCTTCACTCGCGCTTCGATACGCAGACCTTATCGAGGAGGCGATTTCCGATCTGCAGGGTCTTTTCCCCGAATCGACCCCCTATTCGCGAAAGCTGGCTGTCTTGTTGGCCATGCGCGATCCCTTTGTCGAACAGTATGCCGCCAGTATCGTTCATGAACAAGACATTGCGCGCCTCAAAACCCGCGTTGATGACCTCTATCTGCAGTTCAAGGGCAACGTGGCGACGGCGATCGCAACCACGCGGAGCCGATGGGTGGATGAAATCGCCGCCAGCGTAGTAAGACGGCAAAAGGTCCGATCCGGAGAATTCGCCAAAACCTTTGGCCACCTGTGCCGACATCCAGTATTCGGTATTCCCATTTTGCTCCTCGTTCTAGCGGGAACCTATTTCCTCGTGGCCCATGCCGCCGACGTGCTCGAAGACGTCCTCAACCAATATCTGGCTCATCCCATTGTCAAATGGGTATATGGAACCATTCCCGCCGGATTCTGGCGCGACCTCATCGCAGGGCCGGACTATGGGTTGCTGACGCTGGGTCTATTCAACGCGCTTTGCACGGTCTTGCCGATATTATTCATCTTTTTCCTGATACTCGGGGCGCTGGAAGACATGGGCTACATCCCAAGTCTCTACGTTCTCGCAAAACGCGTATTCGACAAGATTGGCCTCAACGGAAACGCCGCTATGTCCGTCGTCTTGGGTTTCGGATGCAAGACCATGGCCACGCTGACCACCGTGGGCCTCCCGCGCAAAGAAAAAATTATCGCCGTTTATCTGATTGCCGCCTATGTCCCCTGTTCGGCCCAGATGGCCCTGAGCATGGGGGTTCTGGGCCGCTACACATTCATTGCTCTACTAGCAACATATGGTACAATATGCCTTATGGCCGTGTTAGCCGGGCTTATCCTGAACCGGATCCTGCCGGACGCGGCAACGAGCGTTCTTATTCAAGAGATCCCCGCCATACGATGGCCAAATCCAAGAGCCGTTGTCATCAAGACATGCTACCGGCTGTACTGGTTCCTCAAGGAAGCGGTGCCCATATTCGTCGGTGCGGCCTTGGCGTTGTTTCTTTGCCAGCGAACCGGCCTCCTCGACGCCCTCAAGGCGGCCCTCCAACCACTTATCGTGGACTGGCTCGGCATGCCGCTGGACATGGTCGACGCCCTGATTCTTTGTGTCGCGCGGCACGAGGCCGCCGCCGGTCTTCTGATAAAGATGAGCGATGCAGGCAAGCTCGATGTGACTCAATGTATCTCGGCGGTGCTTCTGACGACGATGTTTGTGCCCTGTCTGGCCAACGTTGTGGCCATATGCAAGCGGGTCGGGTGGAAGATAGGGCTGCTCATGATGGTGGCCATGAGTTCATCGGCATTCGCAGTGGTGGGACTTTCCCACTGGATTCTGGTATTCTTCCTGGGGTGACAATATGAACGATACGCAAGATGAATACTTGGAGGCCCTGTGGTGCTTGCAGGAGCAAAACAAGGACTCCGTCGCGGATCTCGCAACCGCCTTGGACACGCCTGTCGACTACGACAAGCTCGACGGTATTGTTTCGGACGGGATGGGCGTCCTCAATCGCAAGACCGGCAAAGTCGCCCTGACGGAGCAAGGATTGGACCACGCGCGGGGGCTTATCCGAAAGCATCGGCTCGCCGAACGATTGCTTCACGATGTGCTTGGATTTCAGAATGAGCGTTTTGAATCCGAGGCCTGCTCCTTTGAACACCTTGTGGCGCCGCATGTCGTCGACGGCATCTGCACCCTGCTCGGGCATCCCCGAGAATGTCCCCACGGCCTTCCGATACCCGAAGGCTCTTGCTGCGTCCGAAACGATCACGTGTCGCAGAGTTCTGTCACACACCTATCGGAACTCGAGGTGGGAGAGTCGGGCCGAGTGGCTTATGTCAACTGCCAAGACGACAGCCAACTCCACCGGTTGAATGGGCTCCAGATCAAGCCGGGTGTCGAGATCCGCGTCCATCAGAAGTATCCCGCTTGGGTCGTCGAATGCGAAGGAGGCATGATCGCCATCGACCAGCGCGTGGCCGAACGGATATGCCTTTGGAAACAACAAACGCCTTCCGCGCCAGATGAAGAGACGCAGCAGCAGATGATGCGACAGGACCCGAAATGGCGTTTCTGGCGTCGCGTAACACAATGGCCATCAACCAAATCGCGCGGCTAGGATGTCGTCCCATCCGGTCTCTGCGGAATTCCTAATTCCTAATTCCCTCCTTGCGCGCGGTAGCGCTCATGCGCAAGTGTTGACAGCACCTCCAGCGTAACGCTAAGGCTCGCATGATTGACGCGCGCAAAGCGCGCGACTTTGTCCATGGCCTGCTGGATAGAGCAACCTTCCAACCACATGTACTCGCCGAGTTCCGTTAAGTGCTCGTCCATGACCTCTTCCGAGTCCGCCTCTTCCTCCCAGATGTTCTCCGTGGCTTCGCACACGCGATTGGGGCGTTGCTTGCCACCGCAGAGCAGGCAGATATCGAGGAGCGTCGTGACACGTTTTGTTTCCGAAGGGAGGTCCAGTCGTGCCTGCAGCACAACCGCCTCCATGCGCGCTTTCTCCAATGTCCATCCCCGAAGCCACATGATCTCAGCGAACTTGCGCGCTTGTGGCTTGGACGCGACGTCGTTCTGAATGCGCCGATAGATCAGTTCTATCTCCCGCAAGGCTTCGAGCGCACTCCCTTCGTCGCCACGGCTCATTTTGAGACGTTCCATCGCGGCATGGGTCTCGTTGAAGACGGCGTCTTCGTCGAAGTGCATCAACCACATCAGTTCCGCGCACTTTACCCTCGTTTCCCGGTTTGGCCACCGCGCCCGCTGCTTGAGCCCCCGGTAGATCGACGCCACCTCGATAAGCGCCTTGATCCCTTCGGCGGGGAGAGGCGGCATGATTTGCAGACGGGAAAACACCTTTTTCAGCGCGTCCTTCACCTCGTCCGCCGTCCACTCGTGTACCCACATGACAGTCACCAGCGCGAATTGCAAATCTTCGGATAGTCCCTCGGCCATACGCAGCCGCTGCCGCATCAGAGAGGTCTCCAGCAACACCGTCAGGCCTTCGGTGCTGTCTTTCAGCGTTAACATCGTCGCGAGCATCTCGGATTCGTCGCGCACCCGTTCGTCCGTCCATCCATCGATTCGCTGGATTTCACCGGCCTTGTCCACGACTTGCGCCGCTTCCTTCCGGACTCTTGCCCACGTATTGACACTCTCCACCATCAATGTCATTCTCCAAACGAAAGAAAAAAACTGAGCATAGGGACTGGATGCGACGATACGATCCTTGTCCAGCAGCGCCCAGACATTCGCCTACTCACACCCTTTCACTCCATCAGGAGCGTATTCAAGCCACCTTCAGTAAGTCCGACTATCCTGTCCATGAGTATACTCCATTCTCCGCGCAACATGAAGTCGCAGCAACGCGTCTGTAAATCGCAGCCGGGCGGCGCTTCGCGCGTCATGAAAGCACGGCATGGCCTACGTAGTGGCCAAGAGACGTCTGACCTCAGCCCGGAGATCCTCTATGGGAACAGGTTTCACGAGTGCGCTGGCAGCGCCGAACTGTTTCGCGATAGCAAGATAGCAGAACGGATTGCCTACGCCACCACCCGAGACGGCGAGAATCTTGAGTCCAGGACGCATCCGCAATAGCGCCTGAATAGTCTCCAGACCTTCCTTCTCCGGCATGACAATGTCGGTCACGACCAGATCGAAAAAGTGCTCCTCAAACAGGCGGATACCCACTGCGCCGTCTTCGGCGGTATGGACCTCATAGCCCTCGCGTTCGAGCACCTCGCTATATAGGTGTCGAATGGCTTCGTCGTCATCAATCACCAGAATGCACGACATACGTCTTCCCCTTTTCGCAGCTTGGTTTCGCGCCATCCCAGGCGCCCTCTCGCATCGTCAACGGAAATGGCGGCTTTCGAAACGGCATCTCATGTCTCATCGGCGCGCTCGACTTTGATCGGCTCCTGAATACTGCCAAGCGCGGCGGCCAACGAGATCCGGCTCAGAAGCGCCTGGACGACCGTGCGGCCGGGGCCTACGAGAAGCTCGCCGTTCTTTGTCTTTATGCCCTCGACCAGTACATCGCCGAGCTTGAGGGCGGAACTCCTGACTTCAATCGCGGATTCGGACGCGAGTCGCATGGTTTTCAGCATGGACAAGCTTTGTGCCGTTGCGGCGGCCAACACGCGTTTGTCGTAGCGGCCCTGGGTATTCTGCATCTCCGCAAGCGCTTCCTTGCGCGACATTCCCCCCGCCTCGTAGGACCGGAGGTCGATGAGCACCTTCAAGATGCGCGCGCCAAGGGGGATTTTCTGTTCGGCAACTTTATCCTCGGGGAATCCCGATCCATCGAAGTTCTTGTTCTGGTAGAGAATGATTCGCGCTACGGGCTCCAACCGCGGAATCCGCCCGATCACGTCCTGTCCGATCTCCGGGAAACGGACGAACACCGCCTTTTCCGCGTCGCTCAGCGGTTGATTCTGCCGCAACTTGTCAAGGATGTCTCGTGGTAGAAGCATGTAGCCCAGTTGCGACAGCATGGCGGCCAATTCGACCTCCCAGGAATTTTCCACCTTGAGTTCTTGCACAATCGTGCGCACACGGCTGCGCAGTTCGAGCGCTTGTGCGAAGGCCTCCGGATCGGCCCAGGAAAGGATCTCGACGAGCATCTCGATCGCGCCGTTGAGCGTGTTTTCGAGCAGATTGTTTTCCCCCTTCACAAGACGGTATTGGTTGATGCCTGCCACCAGGGCTTCGCCCATCACATCGGCGGGACACGGCTTCGTGAGGAAACGGAAGATGTTGCCCGTATTCACCGCTTGCATGGCGACTTTCAAGTCGGCGTTTCCGGTCAGCATGATGCGAACTGTATCCGGGGCTACCTCCTTTACGCGAGCCAAGAAATCGATGCCGTTCATAATCGGCATGTGGAAGTCGGTGACCACAACGGCGTAAGGGCCATCCGTCACCACGCACCGGAGGCCGCGGGCGCCGCCTTCCGCTACATCCACGCGGAGCACTTTCCCGAGTCTGCGCTGGTAGGCTTCGATGATATCGGGGTCATCATCCACAAAGAGGATCTTCTCGTTCATGATTCCGGTTCCTTTTCCGTCTGCAGAGCTGAACAGGCTTCCTGCCAGGCTTGGACGTGGCCATCAAAGCCAAGAAGGACCAGATATGTTTTGTCCAAGTATTCGGATGACTGTCCGGTATCCGGCGCAGGGATATCTCGCGCCAGCGCGTTCGCAACGTGAACGGCCGTCAACGACGTAAAACCCTCCGCCGGACACAGGCCGGGGCAATGGTGAAACGCGACCGCTTCCACGATGGAGTCTGGCAGCCCCCAGATCCCCAATAGGTAGGCGCCTATCTCGGCATGACTGCACCCGAAGGCCGTCTGTTCAACCTGGTACACGTCGAGCTGGTGCTCGGCGGCATTCTTGGCGAGCTTCTCGTATATCTGCGAACGGCCTGCCGCCAGGACGAGGATGCCCACGTCGTGCAACAATCCGGCCGTGAACGCGTCGTTGGCCGTCTCCTTCGACGCTCCTTCGAGCGTGCAGATCGCCCGGGCATACGTGCCAACCTTCATACTGTGCCGCCAAAGGATGTCCAGCGAGAAACCGGCAGGAAGCTTTCGCTCATCGACTTGGGCAAACACGCCGCCCATGAGCACTAGCGACTTCACCGTGTCCAGTCCCAGCAACGTAACGGCCTGGGCGGCGCTGCCAACGTTTTGGCGGAGGCCGAAGAAGGCGGAGTTGACCAATTGGAGGATCTTGGCTGTCATGGCCACGTCCGCCTGGATGATTTTGCCAATCGCGGCGATTGACGGGTCGGGCGCACGCAACTCGTCCATGAGTTTGGCAAATAGGTCGGGAAGCGGCGGCAGCGAACCCACTTGGGAAGCGAGCTGCTTTACGGCTTCGCTCTGGATCGAGTCCCGCAGGGCGAACGCCCGGTCCACGCTGGCCTTCAACGTCTTCGCCTCGCACGGTTTGGTTATGTATTGGTGCGTTGGCCCCACCGATCTCATAAGGGTTTCTTTGTCGGTTTGTCCGGAGAAGACAAAACGAACGGTGTCCGGGTAACGGTTCATGACCTCAGTAAGCAACGTGGCTCCGTCCATGCCCGGCATCCGCATATCCGACACGACCAGATCGAAGGGTTCCTTCGACATGATATCGAGCGCGGCTTGTCCGCCCGAAGCAAAGACCATGTGCCATTCCTTGCGCAAGTGATAGAGCATGCGCTCCAACCCTTCCAGTACACTGGAATCATCGTCAACAAAAAGTATGCGTTTCATGTCTCGTCCCCATGGAAATTGGCTGGGATACTGGGATCGTCGTCAACAAGGAGTATATGCGTGTGTCGTTCAGTCATGCACCTGGTTCCCTTCTATCGGCAACCGGATGATGAAGGTGGTTCCCTTGCCGGTTTCCGTCTCGAAGGTCAAAGTCCCGCCATGCTTGTCCACAACAACGTTACGCGCGATGGCCAACCCCTGGCCAGTGCCTTTGCCGATTCCTTTCGTCGTGAAGAAGGGGTCGAAGACACGCGACCGAACCTTATCGGGGATCCCTCCCCCGGTGTCGCGGATTCGGATTTCCGCCCACTCGCCGTCCTGGCGCGTCGTGACGGTGATCTTACCCTTGTCTTCCGAACCATCCTTGACGACATCGGCGATGGCGTGAGCCGCATTCACGATGATGTTCAATATGACCTGGTTCAACTCGCCGGGGAGACAGTTGACGTCGGGCAGGCCGGCGTCAAACTCCGTGGTCAACTCCGCGACGTATTTCC
>CAIYET010000649.1 GCA_903925285.1 Candidatus Hydrogenedentota bacterium
AACCCCAAACCCCAAAATCGAAGGAGGCGGCGCGATGATCCGATTCATCGGCGGACGGCTCATCGAAATGATCCCCGTGCTGTGGATCATCGTAACGGGCGTCTTTTTCCTGGTTCGGGTCGCGCCCGGCGGCCCCTTCGATGCGGACCGCGTCGTTTCGGCGGAAGTCCTCGGAACGCTGAACGCATACTACCATTTGGACGTGCCGTTGCATCGGCAGTATCTCGACTATATGGCGCGGCTCGTACACGGCGACCTCGGTCCGTCGTTCAAGAACGCGAATTGGTCCGTCAACGAATTGATCGCTCTGGGCTTTCCGGTTTCGCTCGAACTGGGCCTGTATGCGCTGGCCATCGCGCTGGCGTTGGGCCTGCTCGCGGGCGTCCTGGCGGCGCTGAAGCCGAACACGTTGTGGGACTATATCCCGATGTCGCTCGCCACGCTGGGGATTTGCGTGCCCGCGTTCGTACTCGGCCCGGTGCTGTTGCTCGTCTTTGCGCTATACCTGCATTGGCTGCCTGTAGCAGGCTGGGACGGTCCCTCGTACAAGGTTCTGCCGTCGCTCACGCTGGGTATCGTCTATGCCGCGTACATCGCGCGCCTGACGCGCGGCGGCATGATCGAGATCATGACGCAAGACTTCATCCGCACTGCGCGCGCCAAGGGCCTGTCGGAAACGCGCGTCGTGCTACGCCACGCGTTGCGCGGCGGATTGCGTCCGGTCGTGTCATACCTCGGGCCTGCCGCCGCGGGACTGCTCAGCGGCTCGTTCGTGGTCGAGACCATTTTTCACGTGCCCGGCCTCGGCCGCTTCTTTGTGCAGTCGGCGTTCAACCGCGACTACACGATGATTATGGGCACGGTACTCTTCTACGCGGTACTGATCCTGCTGTTCAACTTGATTGTGGACGTTGTGCTGGCTTGGCTCGACCCACGGATTCGAGGCGCATCGTGACCGCCGCGACGCAAGACACGGAACACGGCACGTCGTTGTGGCGCGACGCCGCGCGACGCCTCGCGCGCAACCGGCTCGCGTTCGCGAGCGCATGGATACTCGCGGCGCTGGCCGTCGTGGCGCTGGCGACGCCCTGGATCGCGCCCTATGCCAACGATACGCAAAACCTGCAATTGGGCGCGTCCGCGCCGAGTCTACGGCATTGGTGCGGGACCGATCCCCTCGGACGCGACTTGCTCACGCGCATCCTGTACGGCGGACGCGTATCGCTCGGCGTCGGGTTCGCAGCGACCGTCGTTTCGCTGATCGTCGGCGTCGCATACGGCGCCGTCGCGGGCTTCTTCGGCGGGCGCATCGACCGCGTCATGATGCGCGCGGTCGATATCCTCTACACGATTCCGTTCACGATTTTCGTGATCATCCTCGTCGTCTTTTTCGGACGCAATCTCGTGCTCTTGTTTCTCGCGATAGGCGCAGTCGAGTGGCTAACGATGGCGCGGATCATACGCGGACACGTGTTGAGCCTGCGCCACGCGGAATTCGTCGAAGCGGCGATCACGATGGGGTTCTCGTATCCCCGCATCATTTTCCGCCATATCGCGCCGAACGTCCTTGGCCCGGCGATCGTCTACACGACACTGACAATCCCGAACGTGATGCTGCTCGAAGCGTTCCTGAGTTTCCTCGGACTCGGCGTGCAGGCCCCCATGAGTTCGTGGGGCGTGTTGATCAAGGAGGGCGCGGACGCCATGGAGGAATTTGCGTGGATGCTCGTCTTCCCCAGCATCGCGCTGTCCGTGACCTTGTTCTGCCTAAACTTCCTCGGCGACGGCCTCCGCGACGCCTTCGACCCCCGTGCCGCAAAAGACTGATAGTAGGACCTGCGATTCTCACAAGCCTCAGAGAACGCGAGGTGCGTCCACTCTGTCCATTTCGTCCACAGGAACAACTTTGCATGCCGGCGTGTTTAGGAATACAGGAGAGTTTGGATATGAAACGCGCATTGAAATATGGTCTGCCGTTGGCGCTGCTCATGAGCGTATGGGCGGGCCAGATGAATGGAGCCGATATGGGATGGAAGACATTGACGCCCGAAGAAGAGGCCGTAATCGTCAATAAGGCAACCGAACGCCCGTTCAGCGGGAAATACGACCACTTCAAAGGGAACGGAACCTATGTGTGCAAACGGTGCAGCACGCCGCTGTACCGCTCGGACGACAAGTTCGATTCGGGCTGCGGCTGGCCCAGTTTCGACGCTGAAATCCCCGGCGCCGTACGCCATCAGCGCGACGCGGACGGACAACGCACAGAGATCCTCTGCGCGAAATGCGGTGCGCATCTCGGCCACGTGTTCGAGGGCGAAAGGTTGACGGACAAGAACGTCCGCCATTGCGTAAACTCGATTTCGATGGATTTCGTGCCCAAACCGGCACGCGAGACGGCCATTTTCGCGGCAGGATGCTTCTGGGGATCGCAATACGTGTTCGAGCACGTGCCCGGCGTCGTAGCCACACGGGTCGGATATACCGGTGGACGTGCCCAAAATCCGACGTACAAAGACGTATGCAACGGGCAAACGGGGCATGCCGAAGCCGTCGAAGTGACCTTCGATCCTGCCGTAACGACGTATGAGATACTCGCGCGGCTCTTCTTCGAAACCCATGACCCGACGCAAGTGGACCGCCAAGGCCCGGATATAGGCGAACAATACCGCTCAGCCATCTTCTACGCCAACGACGCGCAAAAAACCGTCGCCCAACGCCTGATTGCCGAATTGAATGCAAAAGGATTGGCCGTCGCGACGCAAGTTCTCGCAGCCGTCCCCTTCTGGCCTGCCGAGGATTACCACCAGAACTACTATGACAAAACCGGCGGCACGCCCTACTGCCACATCTACACGAAACGTTTCTGACACCCTACTCCGCCACATCCGGATGCTGGAACTCGGCGGGATGTTTCGAGAGTTGGCCCCGGTCGAGGCGCTCGAACAGGGCGCCCATGGCGACGTCGCGCGATGTCCCTTTAACGCCCACAGCCGTAACGGGCGCGAGAACTGCGTTCCCCGCGCGCACGGCCTGCACGCCATGCAGCGCGATGAATACGAATGCCAGCGCGGCGGCGCAGGTTAGCACGATATCGGCCTTACGTCGCTCGATCGTCGACTTGACCCTCTTGGCGTCGCTACGGTTTGCGGCGCAACGGTCGCAGTAGAGGCAATCGAGTTCGCGACTCGAGCGGACGCCGAGGTCGCAGTGCGAGGGATGTCGGGGAGGCGCGATCCGTGCCAGCAGCCCGACGCCGTTGAACAGCGACAGAAACGCACCGGCCGGGCATAGCGCACGACACCAGAATCGCGGCATGAACAGCGACGCGATCAGCATGCCGCCCACAAACAGCCCGAACGAACGATCCCAATTGCCCGCGAAGAAAGTCAGCAACGGGTCTGCCTGAACGACGCGATAGTCGCGGGTGTACGCAAACCCCAGCACAAGTCCGAACAGAAGCAGGTACTTGAGCGAACGGGTCCAGCGCCACACGCGGGCATGCGGCGCGACACGCCAGCGGCGCGGCCAAATCTCCCCCACGAGTTCCTGCAACGCGCCAACGGGACACACGTAGCCGCAGTACGCGTTGCCGAGCAAGGCGGCCGCAATTGGCAAGACCGCTACGAGCCATAAAACGCCGTCGAGCGACAGATCGCGCACACTGCCGTCCAACAATAGCAGGACGTGCTGCATGCTGTATTGGAGATTGAGCGCGAAGCCGAGTCCGGCTGCGGCTACCGCCAAAAGCGCACGTCGTAGCCAACGACGCGGCGAGTACCGAAGCACGTAACCCGACGCGAGCATAAGACTCAGAATCCCGACGTCGCGAATCGCGCGAAACGGGATTTCGCGCGGCGGCGCGGCGGCCCGCGTTTTCCCCAACGCGTCCGCCGCGAAACCGCGTCCCGCGCGTTCCAACACGTTGCGAATCGCGTAGTCGCTGATACTCGCGCCCGACACCAGCACGACATCTTGAAAGGGATTCGCATTGAAAAGGTTCTTCCCTTTGAGGCGGTCCTTGCGCATCTCGACCATCGTGAGATACGCGCGCGTCTCCTTCGACTTGATGACGCGGTAATCGACGAGCTTGCCGTCTGAATCGACATGGACCGCCAGATGAATCGGCCCCGCGTAACCCTTGACCGCCGTCGCCCACGGCTTGGCAGGAAATATGTAGCCGTCGTTGGCCGTTTTTGCGTAATCGGTTGTAGAACCGTCGGTACACTTGACCTGTTCGCGCGTAAACGAGTCCTGTCCCGTCAGCGCGCGCGCCGCGTCCCAGAATAGCGTGTCTTCGGATGCGCTCTGTCGCGACGCGACGAATGCCGACACGAACAGCGCATAAATGGCGCATCCGGCAAGCACATACCCCGTCGTTCGCGTAAACCGGCGCGGGCTCGTCTCGATGCGCGCGGGAATGGCGTACGGCACGAGATTGATCGCGAGCACTCCCAACAGAAACAGCGCCGTACCCATACCCCCCAGCATCGGCGCCAACAGGATCGGCGCGATGACGGCGGCAATCGCGCCGCCCAAGTTGTCCGCCGCTTGGAGACGCGCGGCGACAGACGCGATGTCGCGCGTCATGCGTTGTAGCGCGGCTGCCGCCAACGGAAAGTAGCCGCCGGTCGTCGCGCCTGCCAAAAGGAACATGATCGCGAGAATGGCTCTCGACGCGTCGGCCTCATTCGCAAGCAACAGTAGGAACGCGCCGTGTATCGCAATCAGCACGGCAAATACCGCGCCCCAATGTCCGCCTCGCGTCAAACGCCATTCGACGAGGCGGCCGCCCAGGAAAGCCCCAGCCATGAACAACGCGGCGATCAATCCGATGTGCAGGTAAAGCGCACCGAAACGCGTCTGATACTGGAACATGAGCAGCACGTTGGCCGCCATGCCGGTCGCGCCCGTGGACGCGGCGAGGAAGACCGCGTCATATCCGTCGAGGCCCCGTCCTTGCACGCGCGCGCCACGCCTGCGATAGATCGCGCGTAGTAGAAGGTAAATAACGAGCGGCGCGGCCAACAGGGGCGCGGCGTCGCGCGTCGCGATTGGCAAGACGCTCGCCGGCGCCGACCAGCCTGCTTGTTTGAGTGCGAGCAGGAGCGTGAACAGCAACGCGCGCGGACGTCGATCCGTAATACGAAGCGTGTCCGCGCCAAGTTCGCGCGCCGCCTTTTCGTACGCGTCTTGCTGAAACACGATCCGGTCCGGCGGGAACAGCGCCGGGATGTTCTCGGGTGGATACATTGCGGACGCGCCGGGGATCCCCTCGAACTGCTTGCGCAACGTGCTAGGAAACACGGACAGCAGGTCAGCGTCGGACGCGAAGAGCCACGTTTCCTCGCCGGGTTTCATCACGACGTGCTTGAAGGCCGACTCGAGCGTCGTCAGGACCGATGCGCCGAGAAAGGTCCGTTCCGTTCCAAGGTAGTTCTCGCCGCCTTGCATCCGAATCGAAACCATGCCTTCGGGATTGAGCAGCTTGCGAAGCCGCTGAAAACCTTCGACGCTAATATACCGGTTCATCGCGAGCGTCGAGATGTCGGGCAGGTTCAGAATGACGGCGTCGTAGCGGCGCGGCGCGCGGTCGGCGTAGGCGCGGAGATCGAGCGCGGGCGCATCTTCGGGGAGGATCTCCCCCACTCCGTTCGCGCGCAAAACCGGGCGCAACTCGCGCGCGTATGCGGGGTCGGGATGCAGCCACGTCACGTGCTCGACGCCCGGAATGGCGTGCAGACGCTCGCAAATTCCGAGCGCGTCCGGCCCGACGACGAGCGCGCTGTGTAGATTCGGATTTTCCGCGAGATGAATCGCCGCGACTTCGGCGTCATGATCGTCCGGCGGCCAACTGTCGCACGTCGCGCCGTTGTTCAGCACGACGAACTGCCCGCCACGCCGACCGTACAGGTAGCGCCCCTGCGCCGTGGCGAACGTGCCTCGATACGCCTCGACCGGCAACAGACGCGCCCATTCGGTCCTCGCGTTCCATGCGGCCCATCGAAGCGGCAACGCGCCTTCGAGTGCCGCGAACAGCGTAGCCACCGACAAAGCGAAGACCGCGAATCGGCGCGTGCCGTGAAGCGTCCATGCGGCCATTCCCAAAAGCGGAACGGCGGCGTACAGGATAACGGCCTCGCCCGGCATACCGGTGCTCAGCGCAACGGTCGTGAGCACGCCGCCCACGCATCCGCCAAGCGTCTCGAAGATATAGACGCGCGCTGCAGGCAGGTCCGTATCTCGCGCCACCGACTGCGAGGCAACCGTAAACAGCACGCCCGTCAGAAAACTGAAAGGCGCGTTCACCGCGAACGCCGCCGCGTACATGCGCGCAAAGGGAAACAGTTCGAATGCCTGCACGCCGACAAGGTCGCGAGCATGCGCTATCAGAACTTGCTGCAACACGAATGCCAGCGCGTACGCGACCGCAAGCAGGCCAAGCGCAACGTTGAAACGCGCCGCAAAACGTCCCGCCACAGCCCCCAGCGCAATCCAGATCAACCACGAACCAAAGAATGCGCCAACGCCAAGTTCGTTCCCGTCGAATACCGTGAAGAAATCGCGAAACAGCAACGCCTGCGCCGCCATCGCAAACAGGCCCAGAGCAGCTACAAAGGATGAAGGATGAAGGATGAAGGATGAAAAACGACCGGATGTGACAGGTTCATCCTTCATCCTTCATCCTTCATCCTTCATCCTTGTGATCCTGTGGTCATTCTTTCTCGTGAAAGACAATGGCTTCGAAAACGGTATACGTCGTTCCTTCTTTCCAGGCGTCTGCGGGCAATCCGGCCTTCAGGGACAGGTGCGACAAGGTTGTGGGGAGGTCCCAGCCTTGTTCGGGCGCGACTTGCGGAAGGAACACGGCGCTACGCCCGGCCTTCTCGATAACGATGCCGTGCTTGCCCAGGACGATCTCATTGTAACCGCCGATTTTGTGCGGCTGCGTCAGCGCCGAGATCTCGTACTGCAATAACGGCAACTCCTTTTCCGTGACCGCCTCGAAACGATGATCGTTGAGACCCGAGTCGACGGCGCGCTCGCTGACCGCCTTGTACAGTTCCCTGCGCGGGACAATCTCGCCGATGCATCCGCGTAGTTGACCGTTCTCCTTCAGTGTCACGAACGCGCCCATGACCTGTTTCATGCCGGGCGTGATCGGGATGCCGAGTTCTTCGGGCGTCGGCACACGCCCGTTCTTGATCCGGCATTCGAGCGTGGCGCGGGCCAGCGTTAGGAGTTGCGTTTTCTCGTCGTCGGTCAATACGGCGCTTGGGGGTGCAATCGGCTCCATGGAGTCTCCTTTCTTCCACGCGCCAGTAAACGCGATGGCAAGATAGCTTACCGAATTCGTCGTGTCGTTCATCATGCGACCGGAGGTGTCATATTTCAACAAAGTTGGAGTCGATTCCGCCGGTAACATCGACAAGAGCACGCGAATCGGACATTCGCCGCAAATGGTGTCACCGGTCGTTTCGAGATGCTTCTCGAAGGCAGCCACGTCCTTGCGCTGGATACAATCCCACGCAGCCATATTGATTTTTCTAAGGTTGTCGAGAACGTCGTCCTTGAACGGCACGTAACCGTAATTGGATCCGTAATGCGTGAAATCGCTGCTCGCGATAATCAATGTTTCGGGATCGATGAGGCCAGCCAGGATGCGTGCCATCGATTGCACCTCATCTTTGTCGAGTTGCCCGACCACGATAGGGACAAATCTGAAGTCGCCAAGCGTCTTCTGAAGAAAAGGCAACTGAATCTGGACGCTGTGCTCCGTATCGTCCGCGCCGGGGATCGTGCTGAAGAGCGTGTACTTCTTGAGCGCGACGATAAAACTCGTGTCCAACACCGTTAAGCCGATGGGCGTCGCATAAAATGTTACGTTGGGCACGCTGGCCGCATTCTGCATTCGACGGTGATGCGACGGCCCCATCACGATAACGCGACTGAAATGCTTCCCCGCGATTTGTTTGTATCCGTATGCCGCGACCGGCCCCGAATACCGGTATCCCGCGTGCGGGACAATCAGCGCCTGCACATGTTCGAGCGGCGCGGCGTCAGCCTTCGCAAGGAACCCATCCAACTCCGTCGAAAGCTTGTCCTTGTCCGCGTCGTACCACTGCCCCGCCAGCGGCGATTGAAAGACCTTCTCCTTTGGAGATGCAGCGGCAGTCTTCGGCTGCTCCTGGCTTTGCGTCGCCGCCCGAGCCAAATAACCATGCGAAGGCATCATCGCTATCAGCACCGTAAGCATCAGCATGAGAAGCACGGCTATAACCAACGTGCCTCGACCCAGCCAAGGGTTCCACATGCACCAACGCTCCAAACGATTCCTTGACATGCCTACACCTCCTTCAGCCAAGCCAATGGCCAGGACGCCGCAATGACTCGTGGTTCAGCGGTTCGACACGTCCCGGATACCGTAGCACGCGCAATGCCTCCGTCACGCGTTTGGGCAAAATATACGCCGCAGCCGCGAGCACCGGCGCGCCAACCGCCGCCCGCATCAGCATACTCAGAAATCGCCGCCGTTTCATTGCCATACGCCCGGTATCTCCCTTTGACACGCCGGGCACTTACCGTTTTGCAGCAGGTTCTGCAACACGGCGAAACCCCGGCGTTCGATAAGCAGCTTCTTGCATTTCGGACAAAACGTGTTCTCCGCGTCCGGTCGCGAGATGTTGCCGATATACACGAATTCGAGTCCTTCCGCCTGCGAGATTTCGAGCGCGCGGTCGAGCGTTTCGGGCGGTGTCGGCGGCAAGTTCCGCATCTGGTAGTTCGGGAAAAACCGCGAGAAATGGAGCGGCGTATCCTTGCCGAGGTTCTCGGCGATCCACTTCGCAAGCTTGCGGAAATCGTCGTCCGAATCGTTCAGCGTCGGGATGACCAGATTCGTCGGCTCGACACGCACGCCCATCGATTTCGCCATCACGCACGCGTCCAACACGGGCTTGAGCGTCGCCTGGCACACGTCGCGGTAGAACTGGTCCGACATCGATTTGAGATCAATCTTCGCGCCGTCCACGTAACGACACAACTTCTCCCACGGCGGAATGTTGATATACGCGGCGGTAACCAACACGTTGCGCAGCCCCGCCTCGCGCACCGCGATGCAACTATCGAGCGCATATTCGTAATAGACCGTCGGGTCCGTGTACGTGTATGCGACGGACAGGCAATTGTTTTCGCGCGCGAGTTTCGGAATGTCGCGCGGCAAGAACTCGTTCGCAGCGACCGTTTCCGGGGCGCATTGCGAGATCTCCCAGTTCTGGCAATTCTTGCAATGCAGGTTGCAGCCGACGGTCGCGATCGAAAGGATCGCCGTGCCCGGCAGGAAATGAAACATCGGTTTCTTTTCCATGGGGTCGACGTGCACCGAACACGGGTGACCATACGTGACCGCCAGCAAATGCCCGTCCACATTCACGCGAATACGGCATTCGCCGCTCTGCCCCGGCCGTATCGAGCAACCCTTCGGACACAACTCGCAGATGATAGCGTTACTCACAATTCGCTCCCGATTCGGAAGACTAATGAGTACATGGTACCACGGATGAAAAAGGCTTTAGGCTTTAGGCTGTAGGCTGTAGGCTGTAGGCTTCCTTCCTACAGCCTACAGCCTAAAGCCTACAGCCATTTTCATCCTTCATCCTTAACTTCGATGGGGTTCGTGAAGACCCACGGGGTCCATTCGCCCAGGATATTGAGTTCGGCTTCGACCCGATACTTGCCGGGGGATTTGGGAACGATATCGCAGGACCTTCCTTCCGTGGGCGGACCGTCCGGCGTGCCGTCGTGTATCAGGATGAACCGGCATGGAACCGGCGAGCCTGCGCGCAGATGCACGTTCGGCGAAAATGGGATCGTCTCCCCCATTACCGCCTTGTGGGCGCCGTCCTCGGCCAGAAACGCAAATCCGCGTGCGTCGGCGAGCATGTCGAACCCGACGAAGACGCGCGCGTTGCGTAACGCGTCAAGCAACGCCGGCTCGGTGCAATCCTTGGCCAGAATGTGGGTATTGACGAAACGCGCCGAGCGCTCGTACGGGTCGAGATCGATGCGGAAGAGTTGGCGGTTGGGTTCGAGCGGACCGAAACAGAATCGCAGCAGTGCGCGTGTGACCCCATTCAGTTTCAAGTCCGCCTTATAGCGGTCCACGTGACCCGTGTCGTAAATTCTCAGGGTACCCGTGTCGGTATATACGCCGCGAATCCCGCCATTCTGATGGATGTCATTAGCCGCTATTCCCGTGAATCTGCGCGTGCGATTCTGCTCGTCCCATCGCGCGAGGATTGACTCGGGCTTGAAATAGATCGTGCGGAACGTCTGCTCCGGGTAGGCCCGGAAACACCAGATAAAGTCGGGCACGAGTCGCCATGCGGCTTTCTTCATATCCAACATCTTCAAGTTGCTATGCGTGTTGTAGATCTCCATGCCGGTCACGTCTTCGAGACCCCATTGACGCGGCTCCTCGGAATGTGCATAAAACGAAACGCCGCCCAATTGCTTGATGCGAGCAGCCATCAATGCGGGATTGTCCTTCATGGAAAGGACGGTGTCGTCCGGCAGTCCCCACGGCATGAACCCTTCCTGCATCTCGAACCCGCGCACGAACAGGATACCGTCGTGCATGCCTTTCCAACCCAGCGAGTAATCGGCTTTCCCTTCCGGCGGATGATCGTTCATGAAGATAAAATCCAGCTTGGCACTCTTGAGCGCAGCCAAAATTTCCGGAAACGGCACCTTCGAGTCGTGCGAGATCTCGGAGTGGTTGTGCATGATCCCACGAAACTCGATCCAGCCCATATCGAGCGGAACGGGCTGGCGCTGGGCATCGAAGTCTTTCCATGCCTGGGCCTGTTGTGGAAACAGATAGAAACGATGGTAGATCGCGTGGCGAGAAACGACACCGAATGCGCCCGCCAACACGAACAGAACGACCACGAAGGCGATAGCCGTCCACTTGGCAATGGCACGAAGCCAACTACGCCGGGGTTTGGACTGGGTTTCTTGAGACACGGTACAATACCTTTCATCCTAGAAGAGGCAACAGGAATACAGAATACAGAATTCAGGATTCAGAATGCCAATTGCCTTCAGGAGTCAGGCACATTGAATCTTGCGAAGCATTCGCCTATCATCAAGGGTAAGGTAAGGAAGATGCAAGATATGATGTCGTCTCTTTTTCGACGCAAGAAACGCGGTGGCGCCGCCGAGGAAATCCCGGAGGGGGCGGTATCGGATATCGATGAGATTGAACTCGAGCTGACCCACGTCGGCCGCTACGAGATTGTGGC
>CAIYET010000650.1 GCA_903925285.1 Candidatus Hydrogenedentota bacterium
CAGACATCGCCCACCAGGATATTTATGATTTGGAGATTGGGGGATTTGGAGATTTTAGTATTTGGAGACTCGGAGATTGGGCGATTTAGAGATTGGGAGGAGACAGTCATCGTCATTGGTTCGGCGGAGATCTTCAGCGGGTCGAGGACAGTCGTCCACTTGCCATCTTTTCCCGCGACAGCAGTTTTTTTCTGTCCGCTTTGTCCCGTCTGTCCCGCAGAGGTGGCGAATTCAACTGTGACCGTGTCGCCAGGTTCCGCCCAACCCCATACCGGCAATGGGATATCCCGCTGCAGAACCATATTGTCACTGAATATTTCGGGCATTTTCAACTCCGCATAAATGTTTGACATCACCAGCATTCCTCCTAGCATCCATAATAATTTACTCATTTGCTTCATTCCTTATCTCTATATGTAATCTCTAATTTATATTTTTCTTGGCGATTCGTTATAGCAGTGCTTTGGCCCTATCCATTTCGGAATGCTCGAACGCGGGCGCAAATTCCTCGACTTCAGTAGCGGTTACCCCCACTTTGGCACTCAGCGATAAAGAACGCCATCCGATAACAGCCCCATAGACCTCTGCCAAAACCGCAAGAGCCTCAGGCTCTGCCAAGTAAAAGCAGGCGGCTTTTTCAAGCAAGGTCTCAATGGATGTGATGGGGCCGCTATCCTCGCTGAGCCAGGTCTTTGACTCACGATCCTTGTCTGGAAACGGGTTGAGGTCGAAAGCGGGCGCCAAGCGCCACAGACCATTTCCCACGTACAGGAAGCCCATGTTCTGCAAATGGTCGTCAACATTGGTGATCAGATGGTTGAACACCAGTCGTCGCCACAGTTGTTGGGCATCCGCTTTCGCCTCGGCACACACCGTTCTCATGGCATCGACCACCTCGGTGTAGGCGTGCTCTTCATTGCGGCTTGCCTGTAACAGCGAGGCCGCAGAGAGGTAAGGAATCCTGCCATGGTCAATGGTGCGGTCGAATCGGCTGATAACCGCGATGGGAACGCCTTTGACTATCACAATACGCGCGTTCGCGGTCTCGATGCCCGCCTGGCGGGCAAGAAGTAGCGCGAGCACTTCGCCTCGGGTGATGCTGCGCTCGTCTTTCACGCTTGGAAACTTACCCAGGGCGAGCGTTCCGTCATCATCTAAGACTGTACATTTGGGTCGCATTCCGCCCAGCGAGGTTCCTTTGCCCAGGAGATAGCGCAGATCCTGCGCGGACTCCTGATTGCGTTCCACGGCACGACTGGCCTGGAACATGTGCTCAAGCTCCAGCAAGGGTGTAGCAGCACACATACCTTGCTCAACCGTACGCAGGAAATCTCCCTTGTCGTTGCGCAACCGCAATGCACCGATACGGCTGAAATCATCCACGCCGCACAAGTAGTCCAACTCTGTCAACGCCTTGAGCGCAGGGTCTTTTTTGCGCTCTTGCGCGTGTGCACGTGCAATGACTCGCCGCCCCCAGGCATCTGGCTCTGTATCGGCAAGCGACAGGAAAAATTGCGAATCATCTTTAGTTGGCGACTTACGCACATGGTAGC
>CAIYET010000651.1 GCA_903925285.1 Candidatus Hydrogenedentota bacterium
AAAAAGCACCCTGATATCGGCATCATCTGGGAAGTCGAGATTGGTATTATCCGCGACAGGAACCAATGTTTCGATTGAGGCGATGGTATGCCGCGTAACACGAAAAAGTTCCCGCCACAAAGAGGGATTGCCGCCCATCACGTCTCGCAAAACGTCGCGCATCCACGGATGCGTCGATGCCGACAGCCTTCGACGCTCGTTTTGGAAGGTGGAAACAGAATCACGGATCGCCTCGATGTCTGCGGCGTCCATTCTTGATAGATGATCGGCGATCTGCTCGTCTGCCCCTCTGCTCGAACGAGTCTCTTCTTCAATCGCCCCCTTCTCGCGGTCAATGAGATTGACAATTCTCTCCGGCGATGGTAGGTAGTCGGGCCATACAAGGGATAACTCTCGCCGTTTTTCGGGCGCGAACCGGCGCAAAACTGGAAGCAGGCTTCGTAGGTTGCTTTCGGAAATCGGACAAGCTTTTTCCAAAGGAGCGGCGTCCGTAAACCATTCATAGGCGTTTCTATCCCGGTTCACAGCTTCCGCTATTCGCGCAGCAGTGCCTCGATAGGTTCCCTCCGCGATAGATTGTGAATGCGTTTCGGATTCCCTGATATCCCGAAGCCTTCGGTCAACTGTGACCTTCTCCTCACGCTTTTGGCGCAACTCCTGCTCAAGCTGTTTCTGTTCTCTAGCTTTCTCTGGCTTGCTCCATTCTCCACTCTCTTTGAGTATAACTTTCACGCTAGATTCCAGGGATGTTTTATCTTCATTACCGCTGCCCAGCAAATTGATACACAACGACTTCATTTTATTGGGTATTAGGCCTTCGTCTTTTCTGTTGTTCCTGTTCTCTTCATTGCCAGGCTTGCCCAAAAGCACCTGCAATGCGCGAGGCGTCTTGGCAGTTACCAGAATCCTGTTTCCAGTGGCCAAGAGGTGACAGATCAGATTTGCGATAGTGTGGGATTTCCCTGTGCCGGGAGGCCCCTGAACAAGCACGCTTCCCGCCCGCATTTTATCCACGATCTCGCGTTGCTTATCGTTTGACGGTTTTGGAAAGTACACTTCGCCATCGAATTCGCTGCTCGTTTCTCCGGGATCGTTCTCTTGTTCGGCGTCGCCTATTGGCCTAATCTCGGCAAGATCGCCAAATCCTGGGGGTATGGCTTCGCCTTCTTCGATTCTTATCTTGATACGTTTCAGTGTCTCGGTAAGACCTTTGCTGGAACGCTTTCTCAGGATAAGGGCGGGCGCGTATTCAACGATGGGCTTCTCGGATGCCCGTACACTCTTCGATTCCAGCGTATTATCGTATTCGCCTTGCGAATTGATCGAATGCACGAGGGCTTGGAGCACCCCTTCGATACAGCCCTTGTCCCACGGGTCATCCTTGGCAGGGTCATCCTCGGGAAGATCCAGGGATGACTTCGCGGTTTCCTCGGCGCGCGCCGGTTGCTCCTCGATGTCCAACATGTCGAGTTCGGGGCGGACACTTGCGCCATCCGGCATTGGCCGGACCGTAAACTTTCCCAAACGTGCATCAAACTCAAGAAGGGCATTTGCGACAATCAAGTGGCGGTGAACACGCTGGCCAGTCGGCGTCTGCCACGTAAGAAGACCAATCCCAAGAATCAGTTCGTATTCTTCGCCAAGCCGGACCTGCTCCTGATGGATGGCAAACAGCGCAGAGTATACTTTGCGTACACGTTCCCAAGCGTTATGTTCCTCTGTCCATGGCAACCATCGGTCCTCGACATAGCGATCCCATGTCTTCTGAACATCGGGATGATCTTCTAGGCGCTCAACTTGAGTAGTAGATTCTGAGTCCTCGTCTTGATAAGAGGATTTGCCAAAGAGATCTACCTGCTGGACTGAATGATCAGACATCGCCTCGTCTGCTTCTTTCCGTCCCGAAGGCTTATCTGTCCGCTTTGTGATCTCGGCCAGGAGCCGGGGTGGTTCGTTCT
>CAIYET010000652.1 GCA_903925285.1 Candidatus Hydrogenedentota bacterium
AAGGACACGATCAAACGCCTCCAAGAGAGAATTATCGAGGCAACTATCGGATTTCGGATCCGCTCTGCGGCCATACAGGGAATTTCTAGAGCGACTTTATGACTACTGTGGGCGTGGACAAATCACGTCCCTTAATCGCACTAATGACTAGGCAAAGGGGAAACGCAGAGCGAATCCTATTCACTGTGTTCTCCTATCGTCGGATCTTCGTTCTTGGGGGCTAAACGCTGGGCGTGATCTTTCCGAGGATAGCGGCGTGTCGCGCGCCGGTGGCTTGCGGGACGTTGGCGGGCGTGCCGCAGATGGTCTCGTTGCCGAGGATTGCGAAGGCCACGGACTCGCGCGCGTTGGATGGAATCCCGTATTGCTCGCTCGTGCGGACCGTAATGTTCGGCATGCCCTCGCGAATCCCGGCCATGAGCGTTTTGTTGTAGGCGCCGCCGCCGCTGACAATCACGCGCGAAATGTCGAACTTGGGTTTGATGAACGAGTCGAAGGCCCGTACGATACTGTAGGAAACTGCGGCGGTGATCGTGGCGATCAGGTCTTCGTACGGCAACTTCTTGCGGCTCATGAGGGCGTCGCGCAAGTATACCTCGACGCCGAATTCCTCGCGTCCGGTGCTCTTGGGCGGCTGTTGCTCGAAATAAGGGTGGCTGAGCAGATATTCGAGGAACTCCGCGATGACCGTGCCCTGTGCGGCGGCCTTTCCGTCGGTATCCATGGTTTCCTCGCCGCGCGTCAACAGGCTGACCGCGCCGTCGATGATCATGTTGCCGGGTCCAGTGTCGAACGCGAGGACGTCCTGGAACTGTGGGGTAACCACGGTGACGTTCGCGATTCCGCCGATGTTGAGGCAAACGATCGAGCGGTCAGGCCGCGAAAACAACACCCAATCCGCATACGGCACGAGCGGAGCGCCTTGTCCGCCTGCGGCCATATCGCGCGTGCGGAAATCCGAGACTACCGGCAGTCCGGTCCGTTCGGCGATCACCGCCGGTTCGCCGATCTGCAGTGTGCCGAAGGGCTTGTCGCCGCGAGGCGGGACATGCGCGACGGTGTGGCCATGCGACGCGACGAAGTCGATCGTGCAGCCCTCTTCTTGGGCCGTTGGGAAGAAAGCGAGTACCACCTCCGCGAGACGCTCGCCCAATTCGAAATTGAGCAGGCAAAGGTCCTGCGCGTTGAGATGCGGGTTCAGCAGACGGTTGCGCAACGCTTGAGGATAAGGGAACTGCATCAGCTTGATGAATTTCAGATGCAGCCTTTCACCGGTGCCTTTGATGCGCACGAGTGCGGCCGAAATGCCGTCGCAAGACGTGCCGGACATCAGCCCTACTGCGAACCGTATCGGTTTGTTGCGAATAGCGTTCAGATCCATATTAAGGCAACCTCGCGAGCGTAGCTACTGCAAAATAATGTTTCAGTATGTCTTGGTACCGCATTCCGGCGTCGGCCATGCCGCGGGCGCCGTCCTGGCACAAACCGACTCCGTGGCCGCGTCCGCCGCCGGTGAACGTAAACGAATCCGGGTTACCCGGCGCGGAAGCCTTGCGCGCGTCGGTCCGGCCCTGCGCCTCGACCATAAACATAGCACTGTTTAGCCCACCAAATGCAAGTCGAATATCGAGGTCCTTCCGAATCACCTGCGTTTTCTGCGTCCCGATGACCTTGACCCACTTCAAACGACCGCTCACGCCGCGCTCGCCCAGCTCGATCGAACGGACTTGGCCGACCGGGTAACGCTTGTTGACGCTATCGCTCAGTTCCTTTGCGGTGAACCGTTTCACCCAACGAAAATGCGCCTGATCGCCGGCACAAAACGCTTGCGGCGCGCCCTTGAGCCATTTTGCCATGCCGTACGCTTCAGGTCCCTTCGTCGCAGGATTCTTCTTCGCGGCGAAATCCGGCACGCCGCGCAACGTGCCGTTCGGCGGCGAAGACCATACCGTGTCGTTATTCTCGGTCCAGCCGCCGCAGTTTGCCGAGAACACTGCGGGGACGACGCGCCCTTCCGCGACGAGGACCAATCCGCGCGTTGCGGCCACGGCGTCGTCGGTGCTTTTCTGTCGGCCACCGTCGCCGCCGTAGGCGCGGCAATGTTCGCCACCGCAGAAGTCGAAGCCTTCGAGCGTGTGTTTGCCACCGAGTGCGGCGGCCACGTCGCTACGGGCGGCGACGGCTTGCGCCTTGAGCGCTTCGGGCGGCCAACCCGTCGGCATCTCCGCCGGCAAAACGCCCGCCAGATATGATTCCAGATCTATGTGCTCATAGAGTTCCAGGAGAGCCTGTTTGGCCGCGTCGGGACCGACGCGAATCTCGAGCGTGCCGCGATACGCGCGGGCCTTTTTCTGGTCTTTCCAGAAGCCGATATCGACATCGGAAACGCGGATGGGCGCATCGGATTGGAACAGGAAGGGCGCTTCCACTTTGAGAAGTTCCTTCCCGCGCGCATCCTTGAAGTGCAGTTTGCCGTTGCCTTGTTCCGCAGTATCGGGCACGATCCACGCCCAGGTTTTTTGTTTCTCCAACGCCGCTTTGAGCGCCTTGGCCTTTTCGAGCGTGGGTAGGCACGCGACCGAGATCCATAGATTGCGGTTGTCGGCCGTTGCGCCGGAATCCAATTTCCACGCGCGGCCAAAGGGCAGGATTTCAGCTTCGTAACCTTGTCCTTTCCACTGCGCGGCGTATTGCTTCGCATTTTGCGTCTCGCTCGGCGGGAACGTCTTCGAGAAGAGCCGGAAGCGCTGGCGCGCCGGGCGGGCGCCGCTCACCTCGACCGTGTAAGCGCCCGGCGGCAACTGTTTGCGGCCATGATCGAAAACGATTGGCCGGTCCGCCTGAAGATGGAGTTCCTTTCGTGCCGCCGTGAGTTGAATGGTCAGCATGGCCGGATTGGCGGGTTCCGCTTTCCGGTCGGCGCAAAATGTGCTTAACGTGACTGCGATAAGAATCGCGCGAATCATCGGTCAGGATTCCTCCAACGCACGGCGCAGGTTCCCGTGTGCCCGCTCGAGTCTTTCACGCGCTGTCGTGCGGTCCACGCCCGTGCGTGCCATCAATATTGCCGTGGCGATGTCGTCCTGTGCGGCCTCCAAATACTCGCTGGCCTGAGCCGGTTCGCATGGCGCGAGGGCTGCAACGATGTCTTTCGCGCGACGGCGGAGTTTCGCGTTGACCGGGCGCATGCCTACCATCAGACCATCGTAGATGCGCCCGCTCGATACCATCGCGCCGGTCGAAATCATGTTCAGAACCATTTTGGTCGCGGTGCCCGCTTTGAGGCGCGTCGAGCCTGCAACGACTTCCGGCCCGGTATCCATCGCGATAACGATGTCGGCGGCGGTCGCGTTCACCGGGTTGCACGCGACGAGCGCCGTGCATGCGCCGCGTACATGCGCTTCGTCGAGCGCGGCGCGCACGTACGGCGTGCGGCCCGATGCGGCGATGCCCACGACCACATCGAGCGGGCCGATGGGCGGTTGCATGGAAGCGATGTCCGCGCGCGCCTGCGCTTCGTCGTCTTCCGCGCCTTCCACGCTACTCCGAATGGCCGTTTCGCCGCCGGCGATGAGCGCGACGACCTGTTCGGGCCGCGTTCCGAAAGTCGCGGGGCATTCGGAGGCATCCAGCACGCCCAAACGTCCGCTGGTTCCCGCGCCGGTATATATGAGACGTCCGCCCGCGCGAAACGCCTTGGCCACGGCTTCGATGGTTTCCGTGATGGCGTCGGACGCCGCCACGACGGCGCGCGGTACGCCCGCGTCTTCGTGATTCATGAGGGCGACGATTTCGAGCGTGTCGAGCATGTCGATGGGGGGCGCTTCGTGCAGTCGCCGTTCGGTGTCGAGGAATATTCCAGGCTCCGTGCCCGTGCTTTCCGAAATCCATGTCGGCAACGGCGCTTCTTGGTTCGCCAGGCGCAACGCGGCCGCGTGACCTCGGATCGAAGGAACCACCGGTTCCGCATCGGGCCAGCACGCGCGCAACGCGCTGCAATAGGACTGCTTGAAATGCGCAGAACCGTCGAACAGGCCGCCTGAAATAAACACGCGCGTGTCGGCGGGAAGCCCCAGTTTGTTTTGTGCGGCCAAGGTCTGCTCGACAAGACGCAACGCTTGCTCTTCGATGCAGTGCGCGGCAACCGCATCGCCTTCCGAGGCAAGTCTATCGACGACGCGTGCCAGCCCCGCGATCTCGTCCTTGCGTGCGTGGGCCGCATACAGGACCAAGTCGTCGAAGGCCGCTAACCCAAGTGCGCGCCACAATTCGGAAGTCAGACGCGTAGCTGCGCCCATTCCGTCAAGCGCACGCGCTGCGGCCTGCAAGGCGCCGACGGCCACCGCGTATGCGCTGCCGTCCTCTCCGAACGAACGCCCGCGCCCGCCGATTCGAATCTCGATGCGGGATTCGGGGAACGCCGCCAGCACGCTCGAACCCGTGCCTGCAATCGCGAGAATCGCGGGGGTATCGCACGCATTGGCCAACAGAATTGGGTGCAGATCGTCGGCGATCCGCACGCGCACGCCGGTCGCCTGTGCCATGGCATGGGCGAGCGCTTCGCGAATAGGCTGGCGTCCCGCGCCTGCAATGGAGGCCACGATGCTGTCGATGGGATCCTGGCCGAGCGTATGAACCAACCGCGCGACCAGGGCCGCCGTGCGTGCGATGCCCTGCTCGACGGGATTACACGGGCCTGCCGCCGCTTCGCGGCACAACGTGCCGCCTGCATCGTAAAGCCCCGCGCGCAAACCCGTAGCACCGCCGTCGCACGCCAAGACAAAGCCCGAATGCCGTTTGCTCGAAGTTTCCATCGCCATGCACGAAACTCCCTGCCAGATACGTCTTCTTTATGCAGGCATCGTATCACGTGCGGACGCCGAGGCAAAAAAGGAGACGTATGGACCCTGAACTCGTTGCTACACTGGCATTGCTCATGGCCACGGGAAACGCATTTGTCGCCGTAAACCGGCTGACCGTTGCGGCCCGGCAAGCGGGGCTATCCCTGGCATCATTGTGCGAACTGCCGCCGCTGCAACGAATACAATGCCTGCCTGTGGGGGGAAGCATCGCCGCAGGCGCACTGGCACGCGTGTCTTGCGCCGACATGGACTTGGCACGCGTGCTCATCGAGCGCGCACAGGCGCGTGGAATTTGGGTTGTGGCGCAGTGGAGCACCGGCTATCCAACGTGCCTGACGGCATACTTGGCCGAAGCAGCGCCGCCGCTTTTGTTTTGCGAAGGCGCACCGGGGATCCTCGCGGCCCCGATGGCGGCCGTTGTCGGCACGAGGATACCGACCGAAGCGGGGGGCCAGGCATCGGCGGCTTCCGCAACGTGGATGGCCACTCAACGGATCGCCGTCGTGAGCGGCGGCGCGCGTGGCGTGGATTCCGTCGCGCACGAACAAGCCCTCCGAGCGGGGGGGCGGACCATCGTCGTCCTGCCACAAGGCTTACTCACCTACACGCCGCCCGCACCCATTTCAGTTGGTATGGCCGCGCAACAAGCGCTGCTGCTCAGCGCCTTTCCGCCTAACGCGGAGTGGGCAACCCATGCCGCCCTCATGCGCAACGCGATCATCACCGCATTCGCGCGAATCGTCTGCGTGATCGAGCCACACAAAGAAGGCGGAAGCATCCGGACCGCACGGTGCGCCTTAGGCCAGGGAAAACCCGTCCTCGTTGCCCCGGCGCCGAACGCTGCCGATACGTTCGTACATCTGCTGAGCGCGAGTGCGCGCCCGTTGCTGGCGGCGGACGGCTCCGTCGACCCAGCGGCCCTGTTGTCGGCCTGGGCACGCGAGCTTTCCAAGAAGCCGAGGCAGGCTGAACTCTTTTCGCGATAGTTGGGGTACGGTTCGGGCCACGGGCACTGCAAAGAGGTGCCGCCTATCGAATATAATCCGCTCCTATGAAAACAGCGGACAGGAGATATCCCTACAAACCGTTTCAGGGCGAGTTTATCGAGCCTATTCTCGACGGGAGGGCCATCGTGTCCGTTCAGCTCTTGACGGGCGGCAGAAACAACACGAACTACAAAGTCGGTTTCGACGATGACGCATGTTGCGTCTTGCGCCTGTACAGCAACACCGGCTCCGACAAAGAGTGCTACGTCATGCAGTTGGTCGATGGCCTGGTTCCCACGCCCGCGTTGCTCCACAAAGGCGATGGATTTGCGGTTTTCTCCTTCCTGACGGGCACGCCGCTCGCGGCCGTTCCCGAATACGCCGGGGCGGCGGCAACGGCTCTCTCGCGCATTGCGAGCGTCCAGTTGCCGACATCGGGGCAAATACACGGAGACGGGCGTGTCACGCCGTGGGACTTCGGCGACGCCGGCGACTTTACGGAATTGATGCTTAACAACGCCGAAGTGTTGCGCTGGCTCGGTACGGAGCGCGTTGCTGAAATCCGCCGGATCATGAAACGGGAAGCGCCCCGCCTTGCGGAAATCGGCGCAGAGCACGCGCTGGTTCACGGCGATTTCAATCCCACGAACATCCTGATTCACGACGGCCACGTCAGCGGCGTGTTGGACTGGGAATACGCCCTGTCCGGAAGTCCGTACATGGACATCGGGAATCTGCTGAGGAATCTGCCGTCGCAATACCATGCGGATGTCTACCGGGGTCTTCTCGCGGGCGGGATGGCTCTGCCGAACGACTGGGAAGAACGGGCGCTGCTCATCGACGTATCGAGTCATATCGAGTTCCTCACCTCCGCGCGCGCGGATTCGTTCAAAGAAGCGTGCGTCCGGAGAATCGACGCGTTCATCAACAGATTCTTGAGTTCAATGGGGACTGTTGCGAATGATGCCTGCCAGCGGCTTTGAAAATAGCAGCAAAGTACTTGCTTCGCGCTGCAGTACCGTGTATCTTGAATCTCACGTATACGTCTGGGAGGATGAGGTCATGAACGAAAGAATACGTATCGACCCACAGGTCTGTCACGGGAAACCGGTTATTCGCGGCACTCGTGTGCTCGTTTCCACCATTCTGGGCGCGCTTGCCCGGGGGGATTCCATCGAAGAGGTCCTGGAGGATTATCCGAACATCGCGCAAGACGATGTCCGTGCGGCGCTGGAATTTGCCGGCGAGCTGACGCGGTTCGAGGAGACGCCTTACGAAGCGGCCTTCGCGTGAGATTTTTCTTTGACGAGAACTTTCCCAAGAGTCCGACTTTGTGTTTTTCAGTGAGTTGTGCACATGCCGCATACATATCGTTTCTACGTTCCGCCGGAGAATCTGACCGGAGCGCTCGTCGTATTGCCGGACGACGAGGCGCATCACGCCGCGCATGTCGTGCGCGCAGCGCTTGGCGATGCGGTCGAGTTGTTCGACGGGCAGGGCCGCGAATGCGCCGGGATTATCGAAAGTATGAATCGCCGCGAGGTGCGTGTCGCGGTCGGCACGGAACGTTTCGCGCCGCCCCCTTCGGTGCGCGTCACACTTTTTCAGGCGTGGCTCTTGCGCGAGAAGGCCGTCGAATTCCTGATTCAGCACGGGACCGAAGTCGGTGTGTCGCGATTCGTCTTTTTCCGAGGCGGCCATTCCGAGAAACCGCCGCGCGTGAACGACAAGTGGCAACGTATTGCCATCGAAGCCTGCAAACAATGCGGCCGGTCATGGCTGCCCACGTTCGCGGCATACCCCGGCCTCGCCGCCGCACTCGACGCGGAACCGATACCGCTTCTTATCGCGACGCCGCACCGTGAACCCGTCCCATTGCGCCAAGCCATCCAAAACCCCGAAACAGGCGTCATCATCGGCCCCGAAGGCGATTTCACCGACGCCGAACTCGCGCTCGCGGCGTCACGCGGCGCAACGCCCATTTCACTCGGCAACGTCACCTACCGCGCCGAAGTTGCCGCCGTCCTCGCCGCAGCCCTTGTCCTGTACGAACTGAACGCATAACAAACCATATCGCGACTCTTTGAAAATGTCCCCGCTTCGGCGGCAGCGCTATTCTAACTCCTAACTCCTAACTCCAAACTCCCAGCGTCTTTTTGAGCGCGCTTTGGATTTGGTGTTATGGTTTTGGTTTGTACTATACTAGCGGCGGGTTGTCCCCTGGGTTATCGACTATGGAGAAGAATGGATGTTGCGTGTTGTTGAATGCTTGTCGTTTTTTGTCTTGTTAACGATTGTTGGGTCTCCGGCATTGGCGCAGGCGCGGGACAACACGTGTTTTCAGGTTGGGCCGGGGTTTGGTGCGGCGATCGATGCGGCTTCGGATGTGGCGATTGTGTATGGTGTGGGGACGGACTTTGCCGATCGGGCCGCGACATGGCGCAAGCAAGGTTACACGGTGAGTTTGATGACGGGGATTGCGTGGGGCGGCTATGACGCCTACTACACGGTGGACGGGCGCTTTCGTAAGGAGGAAGTCCAGACGACGAGCACGGGCAAGCTTCTTATGCATGGCGAGAGCACAACCGTGGGGTACAACGTGCCGACGCCGGCCTATGTCGAGTTTATTAAACAGTATATCGCGCCGGCGATCGACGATGGCGTGCAGGGCGTCTATCTCGAGGAGCCGGAATTCTGGACGCGCGCGGGATGGAGCGAGGCGTTCAAACAGGAATGGCAGCGATTCTACAATGAGCCGTGGCAGGCGCCGGACTCGAGTCCGGACGCGCAGTATCGGGCGAGCCGACTCAAGTATGAGATGTATTTCAATGCGTTGAGCAGCGTCTTTGCATTCGCGAAGGCACGCGCGGCGGAGAAGGGGCGCACCGTCGAGTGCCACGTGCCTACGCATAGTCTGTTGAGCTACGCGCATTGGGGTATCGTCAGCCCCGAGTCGCATTTGAGCGACATCCCGTCGTTCGACGGCTACGTCGCGCAAGTCTGGACGGGCACCGCGCGCACGCAGAACTGGTATCGGGGCAAGTTCAAGGAGCGCACCTTTGAAACGGGTTTTCTCGAATACAGCCAGATGCTCGGGATGGTTCGGTCCACGGGTAAGAAACTGTGGTTTCTCGCCGACCCCGTCGAAGACAATCCGAACCGCAGTTGGAACGATTACAAACGCAACTATGAATGCACATTGGTCGCGTCGCTCATGTGGCCCGAGGTTCACCGGTACGAGGTGATGCCGTGGCCCGACCGGATCTTCT
>CAIYET010000653.1 GCA_903925285.1 Candidatus Hydrogenedentota bacterium
CACGTCGTAGGCTTCTTTGAGACGGGCCAGCACGTAATTCGCGTTGAGCACCGCATATCGTGACACGTCCTTCAATCCTTCGCCGCCCAGGCAGCGGATATAGGCATAGGCGCGCAATGCGATCATGAAATTGCCGAAAAACGGCGCGATCTTGCCAATGGATTTCGGCGGCATCGCCAAGCCGAACGCATCGCCCTCGGGCACGACGCGCGGCCCCGGCAGATAGGGCGCCAGCCTCTCCCCCACGCCGACCGGCCCGGATCCTGGACCGCCCATGCCGTGAGGCGTCGCGAAGGTTTTGTGGAGGTTGAAATGCATCACGTCGAAACCCAGATCGCCGGGACGGCATTGGCCCATGATGGCATTAAGATTTGCGCCATCGTAATACATAAGCGCATCGGCCTCGTGCGCCAGCTCCGCAATCCGATGGACGTCAGGTTCGAACAGGCCGTGGGTATTCGGACACGTCAGCATGACGCCCGCCACCGACTCGTTGAGATGCGCCTTGAAGCTATCGACGTGGATCGTGCCGTCTGCGGACGACGCCACCTGCACGACTTTGAATCCAGCCATGGCCGCGCTGGCGGGATTGGTGCCATGCGCGGAATCGGGGATCAGAATCGTGTCCTTGGCGTTTCCCTTATCGCGGTGATAGGCGGCCATCAACAGAACGCCCGTCAACTCGCCGTGCGCGCCCGCTGCCGGTTGCACACTGACCTGGTGCATTCCGCCAATTTCGGCCAAGAGTCGTTCGAGGTCATGGATAAGCGCCAGCGCCCCCTGGCAATAAGGCTCATAGACCGGCGAGGAGGACAAATGCGGATGCAAGCCCCGGAATCGTTCATCCGCCGCCGCGGCCTCCGCCATTTTCGGGTTGTATTTCATCGTGCATGAACCGAGCGGATAGAAATGAGAATCGACGCCGAAATTCCGTTGCGATAGCCGCGTGAAATGACGCACGACATCAAGCTCGCTAAGTTCCGGCAACCCGTCGTAAGTCTTGCGGCAGAGATCTTTCGGGATGGCGGCCTTCGGCACGTCAAGCGGGTCGAGCGCGATTCCGCGCCGGCCCGGCCGCGACGCTTCAAATATTAACTGCATGCTTCCGCCTCCAGCGCGGCGACATAGTCGTCGAGCTCATCCCGTGTCCGCCGTTCCGTCACGGCGATCAGCAAGTCGTTGGGTTCGCCGCGGCGCACGCTGGACAACGGCAGCCCGGCCACGATCCCGCGTCCGAGCATCCCTTCGGCGACGTCCGTCGCGTTAAGCGGCAACCGCACGGCAAACTCATTGAATGTTGGGCCGTCATTCAAAATTCGGATGCCTGCCAAACTTGTTTCGAGCCGCCGCTTTAGGTATTCCGCCTTGGAATGACAATGCGTTGCGACCTCGCGCAGCCCTTCACGCCCCAGCAAACACAAATGGATGAGCGCGCGTAATGCGCACAGCGCTTCGTTCGAGCAGATGTTAGACATCGCCTTCTCGCGGCGGATATGTTGCTCGCGCGCTTGAAGCGTCAACACGAAACCGCGCCGGCCTTGGGCGTCCTGCGTGGCGGCCACGAGGCGTCCCGGCATCTTGCGAATGTGTGCCTTACGCGTGGCCATGATACCTAAGTAGGGACCGCCGAAGCCTAACGGCAAGCCAAGACACTGGCCTTCCGCCACGGCGATATCCGCGCCCATTTCCCCGGGCGTCTTCAGGAGGCCCAGCGAGATCGGATAGCACGAAATCACCAACAGCGCACCCGCCGCATGACACCGTTCCGCGAGGACGCTGAAATCCTCGATCGTTCCCAGGAAACTAGGGTTCTGCACAATGACGCACGCCGCGCCGTCCGG
>CAIYET010000654.1 GCA_903925285.1 Candidatus Hydrogenedentota bacterium
ATGTTCTTCGGTTCTGTAAAGCCGTACGGCGGTACGTTCAGACGACCACTTGCCCATGTCATCATCTGTGCGTATGCCCTACGAAAGACCGGTCAGCCTGCCCAATTTGCGACAGACGGTGCAGTTGCCCCCTGAGATTTGACGCGTGGCGTTGCGTTGTTTTACAGGTAACGATAAGCGTCCCGGTCCTTCTGTTCTTGGGAGTAGTCCCGGGGCGCCTTCAGCCTTTCCGTCACTTCTGCCAGGCATTCCAGGCTGCGTTCAAATCTTCTGGAGAAAACCCAGCCTTCACGGTACCCGTGTTTCCGGTTGAAACGGCTGACATGATCGATGATGCCGAGACGGCGCATTTTGCCGCGGACGGTTTCGAGGGTGCGGCGGCTGATGTTGTGTTTGTCCGCGATGGGATCCAGTGTCGGCAGAAACTGGTCCTGCGCCCATTTTAATTCCACGAAGATCGTCAAGAACACTCGCTGCTGGCGCTTGTTCTGAGGAAACAGGGTTCTCGCCAGATCGTCCAGCCCGTCGAGACGGCTGATCTTGTTGTGGTTGAGGTCGATCTTGGTGCTTGGCATATTCTTGCCCCCTGCTTTTTTGTTCAGAACAGGCCATTTGCGAAGGGGTGCTGCGGTCTGGCCGATGTTAAAGATTCGCGCGCGGTCTGCCCGCGAAAAGCGTTAAGTGGGCTTCCGCCGAAAACCGTGCGAATCCGTGCGTTCTGTGCGCATCAATGCTCCCTTATGGGAAAAGAGCTCGCTCGGAAGCCCTTTTCCCATAGCTTGCAGGGCGCGAACGCGTGAACTTTAGGAGGGTGATTGCCTTTACTATCAGAGGTTGCTCTGGTCAGGTGATTGCCGTGCGTTTTCTCGACGGGAAACCGCGCCGAGCCCAAGTTTCTGCGCTTTCTTGCGAAGTTCGATCCGTTGCTTTGCCATGGCCATCGCATAGTGCCTAAGCCCGGTACCAAAGAGAGACTCAAACCAGAATAGGCGCTCATAACTTTCCACGTAGCCGTGGTTGAATAACCGCTGGAAGCGCCATCGGACTCCCTGCCGCGACATTCCAAAATGCCGCGCGATCTTGGTTCCGTAATTCTGGCGCAGAACGATTCCTTTAATGCCGTCCTCGCGAAATTCGATGCTGAGTTCGCCTTCATCGAGCATGCGGCGCAGGGTTTCCAAAAACGTTTTGTCTTTCGTGGTCAAACGCATGGGATCACCAGGATGTCGGTATTCAGTTGTTCAAGCCGGACCTCGTGGCCGTGCTCCATGAAGATGAGCGTGATGAAACGCCGCGCACGGTCGAGATGGACGTCGTTTGTGACAACTGGGAGACTACCGAATGGGATTGGGCCGTCGTGCAGACGTGCAAGAATGACACGCCTATATTCTTCGATGCAGAAATGTTCCGCTCCCACGAACTCGGGAAGATCGTTGACGCCGCCGGCGCGGATGAACTCATCCAAGGCTGTCGCAAGGCCAGGATTCACCTCGATATCGTCCACAAGCGTCAAGGGTTCTGAACGCGACGCAGCCAAGATCGCAACCAACTCTTGCCGTCGTCGCCGTTTTCGTTCGCGCGATTCCCTCATCATGTCGGCGAAGTAGTCGCTGTTATGAATCATTTCGTCAAAGAGAAATCGTGACGGAACAACCCGGCCGCATTTGGCGCACGCGTAGTGAGTTCTTTTTCTGACGGGCGACGCGTCACAACATGCACTTCGCTGAAACGCGACCGTCGGATCGGTCTGCGCGCCGCACCCAAGGCATGCTGCCTGTGATATGCCTGTCGTCGTGAGTTGTCCGCCGCAATGGGGACATGGGTGAACGGACAGCACAACTTCGCAATAGAAGGTCTTGGCATGCGTCCTGAAAAGTGCGATCCTTTCCAGGACGGTGCGGAGGTGTTCGAGAAGAGGATTGGAGATCATCGGAAACGGAGCAAGAGGGATTGGGACTCCTCTTATCCCAACGCCATTCTGTAGCGAGTGTGTTTGTTGTCTTCGCATTATGGCGCTAGAGGAAGTGTCCCAGTGCAAATGGAAATGGCCGCGAGTTTATTAAACTTTCGATTTCTCACGCATTGTTCGTTCCGTCTCGCCGATGCGGCGTTCTTCCATCCACCGGGACCATGTAACGAGATCGTCTGTATCCATAATGAAGAAATGGCGTGCGGCCGCCTGCTGCCGGCGCGCCGCGCGTTCTATTTCTTGTTGGAATCGTTTTGAAAACTTCTGCATGTTCAACAAGGAGTGAAGAGGGGTTAATAAGCCTTGCGAAAGGCATATAAAGGACCCTTTCTCGTACGATCATCAGACCGTACAAACATGGGTTCGTATCAACATACGGCTATAGGGTCGCGTGACCGAATGACCGTATGCCCAAGTGACCGAACGGTCGTACGATGGTGTTACCGAATGAAAGCGTGCCATACAATTGCAATCTTCAACCACAAAGGAGGCGTGGGCAAGACCACGACCGCCGTCAACCTGGCGGCCAGCCTCGCCCACGCGCATAAGAAGCGAGTCTTGGTCGTGGATATGGATCCGCAGGCGAACGCCACGAGGGCGCTGTTGGGACGCGAGCTCAGGGAGGATGAACGGTCAATCCGGCATCTTCTTGCCGCAGATGGTTCCACCGGCGTTGCTCTGACCGACATCTTCCTCGCCACAAGAATGCAGGGCGTGACACTCGCGCCCTCGGACATCGCATTATCCGAGGTGGAAGCCAGGCTAGTAAGCCGTCCACACAGGGAATACCTACTTCGAAATTCCCTGCGCTCGATTGCGTCCTCATTTGATTTTCTGATCGTGGATTGCCCGCCGAGTATCGGTCTCCTATCGCTGAACGCTCTAACGGCGGCCGACAC
>CAIYET010000655.1 GCA_903925285.1 Candidatus Hydrogenedentota bacterium
CCTAAAGCCTAAAGCCTAAAAGCCTATAGTTCCTCATATTCAGTTACTATCCCACTTGGGTTCGAGTTCTATGTAAATCGTATAGATCCCGCGCACAACCCGCAGCACCACCGACTGCGGCTTTTCAGCCGCAATCGCCGTCATCCGCCGATGGAAGGCCTCTACATCGGCCACTGCGGCGTCGCCGACCTCCACAATCAAGTCGCCAACATTCAACCGCCCCAGCGCCGCCCATCCGCCTGGCTTCACATCGCTCACCAGCACGCCCTGCTGCTCATCTTTCCACTGCTCGCGCGCCTTGTTGAAGAAGCTGATATCGCGCACCGAAAACTCGAACAACTCGTCGCGCCACTCCTTCATCTCGCGAACCAGTTTCGGCGAGCGCGGCAACACAACCGAGACCGTCGTTTCTTCCTGACCGCGCAAAATGTGCAGGATCGCCGTGTCGCCAACGCGATACTGCCGAATCAGCGCCGACAACTCTTCGTAATGCTCCGGCGCGCTCGCGGTGAGCACCGTATCGTCCACCGCCGTGATGATATCCCCCACCTGGACCCCCGCAACTTCCGCAACGCCGCCCGCATAGACTTGCGTCACGCGAAACCCTTTGAGTTCCTTACGCCCCAATTGTTCGGCAATGTCGCGCGTCAACACCTGCGTCTCGCACGGCAGCCACGCCTTCTTCACCTCGAGTCCGGGATCTTCAGGCTCTTCGATCCCCACGCGCACGACCGTCACATTGCGTTCGGTCTTACGCTCGAACGTCGCCAAGACCGGCGTCGGCTCCGTCTTGCCCGCGCCAATCGTTTCCGTCATGGCAATCAGATCCGCCACACTCTTGACCGGCTTGCCATCCACCTCGACCAGTACATCCCTGTCCTGAATCGCCGGCTTGGCTTCGCCCGCGCCACCGCCAGGCCGCACCGATTGAACGAGCACCCCCTCGCGGCTCTTGCGTTTCATCTCTTTGGCCTGAACCAGCGAAAGATCGCTCGCCACAATACCCCACGCCTTGATTTCGTGGTCCTTCAATTTCGCCTGTTCGCGCTCGCACGGCGAAACCGACATCGCGACTTCCTTCCCTGCACGCAACACGATCATCTCGCACGGCGTCCCGATCGACAACGCCGCCACGATACGATTGAAATCCGGGATCTGTTCCGCAAACCGCGCGTTGACCTCCGCCCCGTTCAAGCGCACGACCACATCGCCGCTCTGGACGCCTGCCACGGCCGCTGGCGACCCTTCGAGCACGCCCGCGATCAATACGCCGCAGTCCGCCTCCCCATGTTTCAGACGCGGCTGCACCGTAAGACCCAGCCACGCCCGAACCACCTTGCCCTTCGCAATAATCTGGTCCGAGACCTCCTTGACGAGATTCGACGGAATGGCGCCGCTCAGCCCCATCGAGATCTCGTTGATGCCGATGACCTCCCCCGCCGCGTCGACTAACGGTCCGCCCGAATTGCCCGGAGCGATCGACGCATCATGGCCTATCCACTTCACTAGCGCGCCAACGTCTTCGCCATCCTCCTTAAACTCGCCCCACGCCCGCAGCCACTCCGGCATGATCATCTCGACATTGCTCACAATACCCCGCGTCACCGATTGCGACAACGCCAGTGGGCACCCCATTGCAAATATCGTGTCGCCCACCGACACCTTCGATGAATCGCCAAACGCCGCCATCGCAAACGTGCGCGACCCGTTGCTACGCAGTTTCACAACGCTAATATCCGCCAGCGGATCGGTCCCAACCAAGTCCGCTTCGATTTCTTCCTTATCAAGGAGCGTACAGAACAGACGCGCCGCATGCCCCGCCACATGATGATTCGTTACCACATGCCCCTGCGGCGTGACGATCACCCCGCTCCCAGACGCGTCATATTTCATCTCGCGCCCTTCCGCGTAATCCGTCCAGACGACATGGATGCGCACCAGCGCCGGCCGCACACCGTCAACGGCGGCATCCAGCGCCGCATGTAACGGGGCGGCATCCAGCGCCGCATGTAACGGGGCGGCATCGAGAGCCGCAGGCACAGGCGCAACGCTTTCCTGCGAGACAGCAGCCCCGGCGACCAATCCCAACGCAATAATCAAATGCAACAAAATGCGCTCGACACGAAACATAACTATCCTTTCGCGATCCCAAACGACCGTTCCGGCAGCATACCACAGAAGAGGCCGTAGGCTGTAAGCTTGCGGTGCAGGCTCGAACAACGCGGATCCATATTCTAAGTGCAACTGCCGTTCGGGTTCGACCGCCAGGCGAATGCCATTGCTTCACGTCTGAACCGCGAGAAGATCCCTGCAAAGAACGACGGCCGGTGATTCGCGTCAATAGTTTTGTCCGCCAATGAGGACGACTTTTAGTTCACCCAGCGGGTGATTTCCATTTTGACGTATCCCCAGAGATCCAACGTCCGAATTTGGGTTGATGCCAAATCGCAGGCCCGCCGGAAATTTATTAGCGAGGGCCGCGATGTTGCGTGCATGCACCGGCGGCGCATCGACATGGACCGCCGTTTCACGCACGTTTCCATCGCAACCCTCTGTTAGAAGACGGACGCGGCCCACCTTTTCGTGCATCGCGTTTTCGGACTACAGGAAATCCAAATCCGCGCCGAGGTGCGATGGAAGGACGCGCTCGGCGTAAAGGCGACGCCAGCCGCGCGTGGGCAATAGCGGTGGCGTAAAAGTTTCGCGGCGGTGTGCAAGCTCGGATTCGTCGACCAGCAGGTCGATACGGCGGGCGTCGAGGTCGAGTTCGATAAGATCGCCGTCGCGGACAAGTGCCAGTGGGCCGCCGACGGCGGATTCGGGCGAGCAATGCAGGACGACGGTGCCGTATGCGGTGCCGCTCATGCGCGCATCGCTTACGCGGACCATGTCCTTGACGCCTTCGCGCGCAAGGTATTTTGGAATTGGCAGCGAACCGGCTTCGGGCATGCCAGCTCCGACGGGTCCTGCGTTTCGCAGGATCATGACGTGGTCTTGCGTGATGCCGAGGGCCGGGTCGTCGATCCGTTGGACGGCATCTTCGGGGGACTCGAACACGATGGCGGGACCGCGATGGCGCATGAGGTGTTTCGACGCGGCCGCAGCCTTGATCACGGCGCCGTCGGGTGCGAGCGAGCCTTTGAGAATCGCGAGGGCGCCGGTCGAGCCAAGCGGATTGTCAAGCGTGCGGATGGTTGTCTGCCATGATCCCGGCGGCGGCATGTCGCGCAGGTATTGTTCGAGCGTTTGGCCGGTAATCGTCATGGCCGATAAGTCCAGCAGCGGTTCGAGCGCCTTCAGCAACGTGGGCATGCCGCCGGCGAAATGCATGTCCTCGAGATAACCCTTGCCTGCCGGTTTGCAGTCGACCAGGAGCGGGACGCGCCGCGATACAACGTCGAAATCGTCGAGGGCAAGCGGCACGCCGGCACGTCGCGCGATCGCGAGCAAATGGACGACGGCGTTGGTCGAGCCGCCGAGGGCCATCAACACGGTAAGCGCGTTGAGAAACGCGGCGCGCGTCAAAATGTCGCGCGGGCGCCGTTCGACGCGCGCGATATCGACCGCGCAACGTCCCGCAGCGACGCAATGGCGCAGGCGTTCGCCGCTGCTCATCGGAGGCGTCGCGCCGCCGGGCAGCATGAGGCCCATGGCCTCGGTCAGGCAGGCCATCGTCGAGGCCGTACCCATGACCATGCAGGTCCCGCCGGTGAAACAGAGCGCCTGTTCGAGTTCGTGGATATCCTGCGCGCTCAGTTGGCCCGCGCGGTATTGCGCCCAGTACCGGCGGCAATCCGTGCATGCGCCGAGGCGTTCGCCGCGCCAGTAACCGGTCATCATCGGTCCCGACACGACGGAAATCGCGGGGACGTTGGCCGATGCGGCGGCCATCAATTGCGCTGGCACAGTTTTGTCGCAGCCGCCCAACATAACGACCGCATCCATCGGTTGCGCCCTGATCATTTCTTCGGTATCCATCGCGGCGAGATTGCGGAAGAGCATCGTCGTGGGCGAGGTCAGGATTTCGTGGAGCGAGATCGTCGGAAATGCGAATGGACAACCGCCGGCTTCGAGCACGCCGCGCTTAATCGCGGTGACCATTTCGGGCATCTGACGATGACACGTGTTGTAGTCCGACGATGTGTCGACGATGCCGATGATGGGCCGGTCGAGATCCTGCGCGTCGAATCCCGCCGAAGCAAGAAAGGCGCGGCGCATGTAGTTGCTGAATTCCGCATCGCCGTACGAGGTGACGTTGCGCGCGATGCCGCGTGGCGTATCTTGACCCGTCATAGTTCTCCCGTCAAATAGCAGATGTCCTGCGGACACCGTTCGTGGGGAACGCGCCGCCGTTTTCGTTGCCGTACGTCTTGAAGATCGCAATGGCGACCCGCAACTCGATCGGCGTGAACCCGCGTCTGTCCTTCATGACACGCCCCTCCGGTGTTGCGACATTACTATATGGCTTCATGCGGAAAAGATCAACGCCAAGCCGCGAAAAGGATGAAGGATGAAGGATGAAAAAGGCTTTAGGCTTTAGGCTTCAGCCTAGAAACGGCAGTTGGAGTCTATGGACGCTCATCGAATTGGTGGACGTAGTGGACGAAATGGACATAGTGGACGAGAATAGGATTCACCCAGCGCGCCGCGCGCAAGGCTTCCGCGCCGGCCGCCGCGCGCAAGGCTTCCGCGCCGGTGGTGAGTCCCATTTGTGTCCACTCCGTCCACAAAGTCCACTCTGTCCACACTTTCGACGAATTCCCAGTGAGCCAACTGCCTTTTGGGGTTCAGGCCTCATCGCACTTCCTGAAACCTGAAGCCTGAATTCCAGAGGGGTTGTTGGAGGTGTTTGAAAAAAGGGGGAGCGGCGGGTCTTGGGCCCCCGCCGCTCAATGCGGGAAGTGTCTGAAACCGCGTTCCGTGCTTGTTGGCGCAAGAGTGTCACGGTCTTGAGACTACTGCTGAGACCTTAGGGCTGCGGTCTGGTCTCAGTCGCTCAGAGAGTGTGTATCTATGTGGGTCTGGGCTGTTTGAGAGTCGAACTCTCGACCCGATACACACATTTGTTTCAGACACTGGCGGCATTGTAGCACAACATATTGTGGTTGTCAAGCAATTTATATATTCATTTTGTTTTCGTAAATCGGCGGGGGATGACTATAGATTGTAGTCAACTTGAGTGTAAGGCGCTAAATATCGGCTATGAGATCCGCGAGAATGAAAAATGAGAAAGCCGAACGCACAATATCTGGTAGCCATACAAGGCTTCAGGTCAAGGACGAAGGATGAAGGATGAAGGATGAAAAACGAAGAACACTGAAGTGTGGTGTTTTCATCCTTCATCCTTCATCCTTCATCCTTCATCCTTCATCCTTCATCCTTCATCCTTCATCCTTCATCCTTTCTACGTGCGGCCTGAAGCCTTTTTTAGGTTCAAAATCCCGTAAACGACTTGTAGAAGAAGTGATAGACCTCTTCGAGAGTAG
>CAIYET010000656.1 GCA_903925285.1 Candidatus Hydrogenedentota bacterium
AGAACTGTGTTAATCCATGGGTGACCCACATGAACCAACTAAATGCAACTGTGCCAACAACGATAAGGAAATACACGACACAATCCTGTAACCATTCCCAGTCGAAACCACGGTGTGCGGAGTGGTTGGTGGAGTGGTTGTAGGAAGGGGCAAGCGACGGTATTGAGATCCACTTCGTGTCAATCGGCGTCGGACTTGACGGAGATAGCGAATACGTTGCTTGGCGAGAAGACAATTTACCGAGGTCGCATATCATGCTCGATATATCGGGCTGATCGATTTTGGGAGTTTCGTGCTTACCTCCGAAATGGGTTTGATCAAAGTCAACCTTCATTTGGATATTTCGCCGACCGCACTGTTCGGCTAGACGCTCAACGACCTCCGTGAAGTTTTCGTGAATATCCACGTCCTTACAGGTAATATGCAGATACGGTTTTCCGCCATTGTCAAGTTCTCGATGCGAACGGATGACGGCGGTGGTTGGATCCCCCGGGACTGACGGCAGGTCGGACAAGATGTCACTCACACTGTTGTAGCGAATAAGGTTGTCACCCAGCTTTTCCGATGGATATCTGAGACAATACTTTGGGGGATCGACTTTCAAGAAAGACGAACTACTGGTTGGATCTGACACATACTTCAGGTACTTGCTATCAAACGGATAATCTTCCACGACTTGGCCCTCCAAAGGTTTTTGTTGTACTTCGCTAAGTTTTCTCGAGACAGCGGGCAACCACATCCGCTATCTGTTCATCCACTCCCACAAGCCTTGGTGGACGCGCATGCAAAAGCATGGCCTGGAGATCGGTCTTTGAACCTGAGAACGGTAACCGGCATTCGGAAGGATCTATGATGAGATCTACTTTCCAGGGGGGCGAACCGCCGGTTGGGTCCGTCCAAGATTTCAGGTACTCGTTGTCAAACGGATAATCTTCCACGACTTGGCCCTCCAAAGGCGTTTGTTACATTTCGCTAAGTTTTCTTGAGACAACGGGCGACGGCATTCACAATCCTTTCATCATCTACGCCCACAAGCCGTGGTGGACGCGCATGCAAGTGCATGGCCCGAAGTTCGGCCTCTGACCCTGAGAACGGCAACCGGCATTCGGGATGAAATAGCTGGTAGGCAAGTACCCCGAGGCTGTAGCAATCAGACTTCTTGCCGATCTCATGATATCGGGCCGAGTCCCAAAACTCAGGCGGTCCATATTCGGGCGTAGCCATACGCAGTATGGGTTCGGAGCGGTGCGAGCAGGTCACGTTGCCGCTGGACAGCACCATGCTCGAGCCAAAATCGGCAATCTTGAGCCCCTCCGGCGTGATCAGGAAGTTCGACGGCTTGATGTCCAGGTGGAGTACACCGGCATGGTGCAGCGTTGAGACAATCCGGCATATCGTCTTGAAGTGGCGGATGCCCTTGCTGATGCGAGTTGGGTGGTCGTGCGTGTGGATCCAGTCGAGGAACGATCCATAGGGAGCGTATTCCAGACTCAGAAGAAGGGCGCTGCCTTCCGGGGCAGTGAATTCGTGCAAACCATACATCTGGATAACGCCCTGGCAGCCGGCGAGCAGGTAGTAGACGTGCGCTTCATGATCGAGCAGTTGGCCGGCGGCCCCGTCACGGAGAGCAGTCTTGACGGCTACTATTCTATCCATCGCGTAATCATGTGCTTGGTAAACGATTCCACTCCCGCCCCTTCCTAAAGGCTTTACCACAAGAAACCGTCTGTTCGCGATGCAAGCGCCAGGTTTCAAGGTTAGCGGAGGGCCAATTGTCGTGCCTAGTCGGGAAAGAAAAATCCCTGAATCCGCTGTAGTCATGAGCATTCCTCCCTGTTCAAGAGTGTATTGTTCACCCGCCACAATGCCTCATGGAACGCGTGGGCGATGGCGCCGCAAGATGCGTGGGCACAATGTGCGTCACGTATCTGTTCAAAGGCATCCAATACGGCGCGGTTCATATCCGTCGTGCCCGAAGCACCGCCAATCACGCTAAGAACCACCTGCGTCGTCGTCGTACAGGCGCCTGGCGGCATCGGCACCGCGACGTACAAGCGAACGCCCCCCGGGTCCAGAGGAACATCAGCCAACAACGTCGGCATTTTGCGAATGGTCCCATGCCCTAGCCATGCCATTTCCTTCAAAATCGCCGTCGCACCATGTTCCTGGTATTCCGCTAATACATCATGAGGATGCTGAATGGCGCGGACGTACGCGGTATCCTCGAGTCGTGCGATTGCGAAAAGGCCTGTTATTTGATGTTTCAAGACGATGGCCACCCGGGCGAGGATATCGAAAGGAAGGCGTTCGTCAAGTTCTACAATGGCTTCGCCGCTACCGAGAAGTTCCGCCTTACGACCTACTTCGTCCAGCAATTGATCTTCTTGGGGACGGATGGCCTGAAGGCGCAGCCTTACGCTGTGCGCCTTGCCATATTGGTGCACGGTTTCCAACGCCTCAGCGTACCGCGTCAGGCTTTCGGCCGCACCAGGCTCATCGTTGAGCAATAGTGCCTGTCTCATGCGATATTCGAGCTCCTGGACAACGGACGCGGGATCCGCTGGGCAGGCCGCATGGGCTTGTTGCGCCTTCAGTTCGAGCGAGATGGATTCGGCCCCGAGTGCTTCCAGTTCTTGGTGGCACCGCTCGATTTCCTCCTGGTGAATCTCAGCATCCAGCCGG
>CAIYET010000657.1 GCA_903925285.1 Candidatus Hydrogenedentota bacterium
CGACCTGGCTTTGGTTGCTCGGTCAAATCAGACGCGCCGGGATAGATGAACAACGAGCAGCCTATGAATGGCTGCACAGGAAGTTTGGCAAGTGAAACGATCCGTGCCTTCAGGGAGAGCATTATATCTTCGGAACAAGAACAAAACGATCTGATAGCTCACATTACAAGGAATCATGGCAGACATGTATTCGCGAGAGAAACGGAGCGACATCATGTCGCGGATTCGCTCGACCGGAAGCAAGGCAGAAGAGACCCTTTATCGGGCCGTTCGCGACATCCTGGGACATCGCCGCCGCATTTTTCGTAGACGGTTGCTTCTACCACGGCTGTCCAATTCATGGCCATGTCCCCAAGTCGAACGTGGAGTATTGGGAGCAGAAAATCGAGCGCAATATGGCGCGAGACACATTTGCGCGGCGCAAACTTCGGAGGATTGGTTACCGCGTCTGGCGCATTTGGGAACACGATCTTGAAGGCCGGAAGACGGAACGGACGATTCGACTCCTTGAGAAGCGCTTCAGTAGGATCACGAAGACTTCAACATTTCGGGCACCTTGACGGCCCGATCATTGTCGTATAAACGCGCGGTGCTTTATGCGCGCGACATCTATCCGAACGATTTCGCGGATTCGCGGGCGGCGTAGGCATTTTCCATCAGTTCGGTGAGTTGGATGCCTTCTTCGAGGCCGAATGGGATCGGCGTACCGTGTAGGAGCGCGTTGGCCCAGATGCGGATCGGACGCGGCAACGCATCGGGCAAGTCGGCAGGGCAAATCCAGCCGTCGAGCGCGCCGCCGACTTTGTCGGACCTCAATTGGACGCTGTCTTCGGGACCGCCGGTAAACAGCGCGCCCGCCGTGCCATGAAGTTCGAGGATGTCTGGACAATGCCGCGAGACGAAACTGGTCTCGATGATCGCGATCGCCTTGTTCGCAAATTCGACGACCGACACCGCGTTGTCTTCGACGGCATGATCGGTCATGTGCAGAAACGTCGAGCGGATGCGTTCGGGCCGACCGAGGATCCATCGCGCGAGATACATGGGATGCGCGCCGAGGTCCATCATCGCACCGCCGCCGCAGGCCACGGGATCGTAGAAATGCGGCGGCAGCCAGCCGCCGCTCGAACCGTCGTGCGCTACCCGCACGCGCAGCAACGTGATGTCGCCAATCAGCCCTTCTTCGGCCACGCGTTTCGCGAACAGGAATTTGGGGCGCGTCCGCGCGGGAAACGATATGCAGAATTTGACGCCCGCTTTGCGCACGGCGTCCGCGATGGCCTGGCATTCCTTAACCGTCGGCGCCATGACCTTTTCAGTGAAGATATGCTTACCCGCGTTCGCGGCGGCGATCATGACCTCGGCATGCCGGTTCGTCGGCGCATCGCACACAATGCCGTCGATATCGTCGCGCGCCATGAACCGCTGAAGGTCCGGCTCGAAGGGCGCGCCGAGTTCCGCAGCCCATGGCACGCCCCGTTTAGGCTCTTCGTCCCAGACCGCCGCGATGGCGGCATCCGGGATCGCTTTCAACTCCTCCGCATATCCGCGGGCATGCACATGCCAACCGCTGGCCATACCGACACGCAGCATAACGCCATTCCTCTCAAGTATCTTCGCGTCCGTGTTCGCTAGGCCAACTGCTGGACCTCGAAGCCCTTGCGGTATTCGCGCTTGATCAGTTTGTTGGCGTCCGCATCCTTGAACTGCTCCGCCGTCGGATCGAACTCGAGCGAGCGCCCCAAACGGTATGCGATGTTGCTCGTATGAATATGCGCACACGAGATGTGGGCGACCTTCTCCGACGCAAAGTTGTCTTCCGGTTTGCGCGTGCGGATGGCGTTCAGCCAGTTGCCGAACTTGCCCTTGGTTTCACCGCCCGGCGCGTCGACTGCGATAGGCTTGTTATCGTAATCGAAGAAGCCGATACCGCGCACATAATACCCCTTGCTGCCGAAGAAGCTATTGCCACACGAACCGCCTTCTTTACCGTCCTTCGTCGTGCCTTCCTGGTACGACCCCTGGTTGCGCACTTCGAAGGTCATGATCGAGCCGTCCCCATACGTGAATACCGTCGCCATCGTATTGGGCGTCTCGGCTTGGTCCTTCCACCAATAACGGCCCCCGGAACTGTAAATCTTCACGGGCAGTCCCCGGTTGTGGCCCCAGCATGCGACGTCCATCTCATGCACGCCCTGGTTGCCGATCTCGCCATTGCCGTATTCCCAGCACCAGTGCCAGTTGTAATGCACATACAGCCCCGGTCCCTCTTGCTTGATCACGCCCGGACCCGAATCGTCCTTCACCAGGAAATCATGGTCGACGGACGGCCCTTGCCAAAGCGTCCAATCGAGATTATCGGGCGGCGCGCCCGGAGTTCCGGTCCCGATCGGACCGCGATTCCCATTCTTGTAGACGAAGCCGCGCGAGTGCGAAATCTCACCGATGAATCCCTCGTGCATCAGTTTCATATCGCGCAAAAGCGTTCCGTCCGAACGGCTTTGCGTACCATGCATCACCACGCGGCTGTGCTTCGCAGCCGCCGCCACGACTTGTTGGCCTTCGTAGATGCTGTGCGACATCGGCTTCTCGATATACGCGTCCTTGCCCGCCTGGCATGCCCAGACCGCCACGAGAGAATGCCAATGATTCGGCGTGGCTGTCGTCACGGCGTCGATATCCTTGTCCGCCATGACTTCGCGAATATCCTTGTACAGTTTCGGGGCCTTCTTCGTCCCGCCTTCCACCATTTTGCCGCGCGCTTCGAGAACTTTCGCGTCCACGTCGCACAACGCGACGACTTCCGCGTCCTCCCGTTTCATCAGTTCCGAAATGTGGCTCCGGCCTTGTCCGTGGATGCCGATACAGCACACGCGGATACGGTCGTTCGCGCCATACACCTTGCCTTTGGCCATCGTTCCCGCCACGATCACCGCCGTAGCCGTGGATCCCAAGAATTGCCTGCGTGACATTGCCATGGTTCGTTTCTCCCTATGCGATCATTCGCTGCCTGTGTTCATATAGACTCGAAGCCGCCACCGCCGGTTTCGATGGACAACCACCTGAAACCCTCGTCAACAACTGAATTCACGCTATTGTGCGGAATCCCGCTCGAAAACGCAACGTGAACGCGCCTCCTTCCAGCAGACGCTCCCCAAGTCCTTCGATGGGTCCGTTGCCCATGCCGCCGCCGCTTCCACCAATTGCGCCGACATCGGTTTCTCGAGTTGCACCGCCAACACCCCTTGTCTACTAAACTAAATGAGCACGAATGCTGTCGTTATCTGACATCGCTCCTATCATCCTGCTCGATCCAGACAATCCGTTCCGACCGCCCCGACGCTTGCATGGCGTTGACAAATCGGCGATCGGCCGTAATCAGACGACAATCTTGTCGCTCGGCCAGTACCAGATAAACGCCATCGTACACGCTACAGCCACACAACAAACTCACGGCTAAGGCGTCCGCCACAAGCGGCTGGCTTGGATGTACTTCAAACGCGACCGCAAGCAGGTCACGCAACGCGTCCATGGCGTCCCGGCCTCCAACTGGCCCCCACGGCATTTCTTGCGAAACACGCTGCCGACTTCCGGGAAAAACAGGTCCGGTACGATGAGTACGGGCTCTTCGCGCAACAAGCGCAAGGCAGCAACGCTGTGCTCCTCGGCAACGACCCATTTGACCGCCACACAGGCGTCGATTACATACCGGCTCATCGCTCCCGGTCTTCTCGGACAAGAATTGCGCTGTCGGTTTGCGGACAACACGCTGTCCGGCGGCGAATGCCTTCCGTGCGTTGGAGAAATTCCGGAATACTTAAGGGTTCCACCGGCGCCGCTATCGCGTCCACGAGAATCGTACGCACTTCTTCCTCGACCGAGCGCCGGTGAGCAGTGGCACGGGATCTTAGGACGTCCAATACCGCCCCGTCGATATTATCCACACGCAATTCCGCCATAATCATCTCTCCGTACAAACACTTCTCCGTATTTGCTTTCCACGACGGTTTCTTACCGTGGAATTAACTATACGAGACTCAGCCTTATCCAAACGTGGCTTCCTCGCGTTCGTTGTCTCTGGCTCACTCCATCTAGCACGTTGGTTCATCCTTGACGAAGCGTTTGTCCAATGCAAGCACGCCATCCTCTCATTGAAAACGCTCTTGCCTTTCACGATTATAGCACAAAGATAAAGCGCGCCCACCGCCCCATGGACGCTCGATGCGGAAAGGACCTATTCCTCCGTTTATCTCCCGCGTGCGGGAAACAGGTCAAAGCGCGTGGGATTGCTTCTGAGTTCCGCAATCCAGCCCGGCAACGCCCGGATATCGCGCAGGTGGACGCCCGGCCAGCCGCCGTAGCTTCCGAGCGGGTCGAGATGTACGGCGCCAATGTCGGCACGGTTCGCTCCAACCACATCGAAGCTATAGATATCACCGACGTAGACGGCCTCGGCAGGCGCCAGCCCCAGTTCATTCAGCGCGTGATTGAACAACCCCGCCTCCGGTTTTTCAATGCCGACGATGCCGCTGTCGAATACCGCATCGAGATAGGGCGTGATGCCGCATGCGTCGAGTTGGAGCCGGACGCGCCCGTCGGAGTTCGAGATGACCGACATCCGCACGCCCTGCCGTTGAAGCGCGGCCAGCGTCTCGGCGACCCACGGCTTCGTATACGTCCACAAACTGATTTCCTCGTGCCTCGCGACAAGCGCATCAACGGCGCACTCCGCGGCCTCTTTCGGTGCACCGGCATAGATCATCATCTCCCTGAAAAACGTCCGCAGCGAAACCGGCAAGGGCGCGCCCGCCTCGCGGATATACACGTCATATTGATGCACCAGTTGGAAATGCGCCTCATATATGCGCTCGGAATCCAACTCGCATCCTTGCGCCGCCAGGGTTTGCGCAATCAATTCCTGATCCGGGAAGACGAGCGTCCCCCCTGCATCCAAGAGCAAATACGGGTATTCCATGAACCACTCCTCTCTTCCGGTTATCGAGTACTTCCTTGCCCTTCCGGTATCTCCTTAGTCGTGCTCGTGCTATTGAGAGGCATACCATGGGCCTCGAATCTCGCCGGGACGATACTCGCGCTTCAGATTTGCACGGATATCCGCCTCGTCGAGCCAAACGGGCTTGCGTTTCTCGTCTGCAAACAGCGGCGCCTGGTCGGCATAATGCGGAGACTTCGCGTCGAGCGTCGCGCTGCCGTATTGATGAATACTCTCCGAATGCACCTTGCCGTCCTTGTCCCATTCAGCCAACAGCACGTAGCAGTCGCCGTCCACACCGGCGAACCGCCCGTCGTCCTTCAATACGACATCCACAGCGCGCATGCAATCCGGCCCGCCGCCGAGGCCGAGGTCGACCTTGCCGTGGCGCAGACGCAGCATCTCTCCCCAAGGCACGTCGATCCGCCCGTGTTTCTTCATCATTGTATCGACGGCTCGCCGAAGCGCCTCGACCGGTTTTTCGAGCACCTCGGGCCGGTGCCAGAAATCGATGTACTCTTCCGCCGCGAGAATGGCAAGTCCCGCCGCGCGACTGTTCTTGTCCATGCATCGGTCCCAACCCTTCAGAAGCGCGAAGGCTTCCTTCATTGCCGGATCGTCGGGCGGCGGCGATGCAAACAGTTCATCGAGAAACCGCGACATGAGCGAATCCTTCGAATACGCCTTGTCGTACTTGTAGGCATAGAACTCGTCGCGCGTGATCGACGGGTCCGTGCCGTACGTTTCGAGCGCGCGCAACGCGCGATTCGTCATTTCCGTCTCGATCCCCATCGTGGCAGGAAACTGCCCTGGCGTTGGATTGCCGGAACCGTCCGTCGTGCGGAACGGCGTACTGTTGCAACTCTGGATGAATCCCGAAGGCGGGTTGATGACCTGCGGGACATTGTCGAATGGATACGTGCCGGTCCACAGCGCCTTCGACGTGTTTCCCGGCAACGTGCCGCGCCAATCGAATCCATCTGCCCGTACAGGGAATTGAGCGTTATACGCATAGAACAGATTGCCCTGTTTATCCGCGTAAACCGTGTTGAGCGAACTGAGCTTGAGCAGGCGCATGGCCGCGCGAAACTCGTCGAGGTTGCGCGCCTTGTTCATCCGATACCATTGTTCGAGTTGGCCCACCTCGCCAAATCCCGCGAAACGGATGGCCCGCGCGCCCTTCGGCGTGCGCAACACCGGGCCATGCTCCGACCACAGCAACTCGCGTTTGAAGGTCCATCGGATCGGTCCCAAGAGACGCACGGCAATCCGTGCCGTGCCACGCTCGAAGTCGCGCCATGCGCCGTCCAACTTGTACTGATTTGGATTGTCCGGGTTCAATTCCAGTTCGTACACGTCCGCCAAATCGGGCCGGTTGATCGTGTGGCACCAGCCCTTGTTCTCATCGTGTCCGAGGAAGATCATCGGACCGCCGGGAAACGTGCCGCCCGTCATGTTCCAGCCTTGCTCGCTGTGGACATGCGCCTCATAAAACGTTACCGGGCCTTCCCACGGCATATGCGAATTGATGGCCAGGCGCGTCGTGCCGTCCGCCGAACGCGACGGACTTACGGCCCATGCATTCGAACCGATCGTCCCTTGAGGCGCGAACGGGTTTCGCGTGGGAATCCAGGACGTCTGCACGCCCTTCTTGCCGACCATCGCGCCGTGCTCGCCAGACATCACCTTAAGCAGCGTCATTTGCAGGTCGTAGAAGAACGGCGTCTTCAGTGCGGCGCCCGCGACGATGTCTTTCCCCGTAACCGGCAGCGCCACATCGGGCATCTTCTCGCGATGCGTCGCTGCGAAGTGGGTGATCCCCTCGGCAAACGCCTCCACGACCGCGCGCGTATCCGGACTCAATTCCTTGTCATACTTGGCGTCCACAAAGGACTGGATGCGGAACAGTTGGCACAGATAATCTATCGTGGCCCAATCCTTGCCGCGCGCCGACGCCAGGCGGCTACGCGCCGCAAGGATTCCGTCCTCGACATTCGTCCAGTCGTCCTCGCACTCGACCCACGCCAACCCATACGCGGCGTCGGCATCCGTCTTGCCGAACAGGTGCGGCACACCCCACGTGTCGCGCAGAATCCGCACGTCGTACTTATCCTTAGGTGGGATGAATCGTGAAAGATCGCCCTCGGGCCAATACGTCCACGCCAGCGCAACCATGATTCCGGCCACAACCAATGCCAACACACCGCGAATGCTTTTGCGAACCATACTGCCCACACCCTTTCTTCTTGATAGACCCTTATATCCGTAGGAAGTGAGGCTTTAGGCTTTAGGCTGTAGGCTGTAGGCTGTGCG
>CAIYET010000658.1 GCA_903925285.1 Candidatus Hydrogenedentota bacterium
CGTACTTCCTTTCCGTTTTGTGGCGCGTTCTCTGCCAAGGCGAGGAGTTAGGAGTTAGGAGTTAGGAGTTAGAAGTTAGAATGACTCCTAACTTCTAACTCCTAACTCCTAACTCCCAACTCCTAGACTATACTTGTTGTGGCACCTCGAATTCCTTGCGGTACACGCGTGTGAGGTGTTTATTGGCTTCATCGTCGCCCTTGATCATTTCAGTAGAGGGATCGATTTCAAGCACGCGGTTGACTCGGGCGGCAGTCAACGCGTAATGCGACAGAGCCGAAGAATAGTGGCCTTCGATCGGCGGGGCGTTGACCTTTCCGGCATCGCGGGTGCGAACGCATTCAAGGAAGTTGTTGAAGTGGTTGACGTCGTCCCCCTTTTCGAATTCCTTTGTCAGTTTTCTTTCTTTACCCGTGAAGACCTTGTAGCCTTCGTAGCTTGGGAATGACATGTAGCCTTCGGATCCATAGAAGATGACGCCAAACGCCGAGCCGCCTTCTTCCTGGTTCGAACACCATGGGCGCACTTCAAGCGTCATCATCTTGTCTTTGCCGTCCTGCCCTTTGAACATGAACGACGAGGACGAGACATTGAACACCTCTTTGGCATCGTCCCACAAGAAGTTCCCGCCCATGGACGTGACACGGTACGGCAGACTCACGCCAAGTCCCCAACGTGCAGCATCGAGTTGGTGTACGCCCTGGTTGCCGATGTCGCCATTACCGTAGTCCCATACCCAATGCCAGAAATACGGAACGAAAATCCCCTTGGTTTCATCGCTTTCCTTTACCATGAACGGTTTTTCCTGTGCCGGACCTTGCCACAGATTCCAATCCAACGTCGCAGGCGGTTTACCGACTTTGGCCTTGCCGATATCGGGACGCCACTTGTAACACACGCAACGCGCCATGTAGACCTCTTTGCCGATGATGCCATCCTTGAGCAGTTGGATACCTTCCTGAAAGCCTGGATTGCTCCGTAACTGGGTGCCATGCTGCACAATGCGCTTGTATTTCTCGGCGACTTCCACCAATTTGCGGCCTTCGAAAACGTTGTGCGACATGGGCTTTTCGACATAGACGTCTTTTCCCGCCTGACAGGCCCAGATGGCCCCCAAGGAGTGCCAATGGTTTGGCGTGGCCATACTGATCGCATCGATATCCTTGTCCTCAAGCACCTTGCGGATGTCTGTTTCGGTCTTCGGGGCCGGTTTGCCCGCAAAGAACTTTTTGATGGTAGGTTCGAAGAGCGAGGAGTCGACATCGCACAATGTGGCGACTTCCACCCCGTCGAGCGAGGTGTACGCGTCGAGATGCGACTTGCCGCGTCCGTTCAGGCCCATGACGCAGACGCGGATGCGGTTGTTGGCGCCGTAGACACGGCCTTTGGTCATCGTACCGGCCACAATCACGGCCGAGGCCGTAGCGCTGAGGAATTTCCTGCGAGACATGCTCATACCCATTTCTCCTTCCAGTGAAAATGGTAGTTTCCAGACGCAATGATACGAAATTCCCATTCGCATTGTGTAGCTGATGATGCAGTCATTGTACCCATGGGGCCTCCCGCTCCAATGCGCTTACGTCGGCCCGGGCCATATGGAGTGGCCCGTTTTATTTTTTCGGCAGCTTCGTTGCCGTTTTTCCAGGCAGGTAATTTTCTTTGGAGACCACTTTTTTGCCTGACTTTGTCTCCAGTTCTTTTCGGGCATTTCCTGCGACCGAACCACCCTCTACCGCAGCCTGCTTATTTTCATCAAATCCCTGCGCGTCGCGGTTCCGGGTGATTTCGGTAGTAGCGGCTTCTCCCAACATTGAAAAAATCAATTCAAGGTCGTTCATATGATCACGCAGGTTCTGGCGTTCGAGACCTTTGAGCCTCTTGTATTCCGAAGGGGTTACGCCGAAAGCGGCCTTGGATATTTCGGCGGTGAGAATGGCGTAATCCTTTTGCTCGGCGACGCCGCGGTCTTTCCATTCGTCCGTCAATTCTTCTCGAATGGCGATACCCCGCATTCGCTTCTCAATCCAGGCATCGGAATAGCCTTTGGCCTTGTATAACGCCCTGGTTCTTTGCGTGGCCAGTTCCGGGTCTTCTATTTCCTGAATGCGTTCATAGCCAACCTTGGCCAACCATCGTTTGAACGGCTCGGCTTTAGGGCTGGGGATGGACTGGATGATCCGGAACATCCCCTCGGTATTGGCACTATTTATTGGTCTCTTTTTGCCGTCTTTAGAGGTCATTTCAAGGGGGGTACAAATTGTACCCCAGTAGGAATTCAACTCCGAATCCCGGCTGCGTATCCGCTTGATATACTGCCGGGCGTCCCGGCTGTCGGTTAGCGCCTCGACCACATCGGAGACGGAAAACCACCATTCATTATTGTGAATCGTTTTCCTGATTTCCTTGCCCTTAAACAACGCTATCTGTGTGGATTGTCCAGCCATTGTTTATTCCTTTCCCTCAACGATTGCGAGTTCCTCCGCCGTCAGGCCGTAGAGCGCATACACCAACTCGTCTATCTCCCGCTCCAACGCGCTCACGTCCGCATACACATTTCCACGGCGACCGTGGGAACATGACCGCCACATCTTCCTGCGGGAGAATCGAGGCCCGAGTGTTCAATTACGTTGAAACCCATAGTCGATTCTCCCCATGCGCCGCCAAAAGCGCAGCCCAACAGCGTGAAACTCAGAACCCATCGCGATAACCCCCCGCGTTTCATGACGGCGTCTTCCTCATACGGTTTACCTCAGTTCGGCACTTGATCCTTCTCCAGCTCGGGTCGTTGAAATAGAGGAATCCATTTCCCTGGCGGGGAAATGTCCACGATGCTGTTGCCGCGCCATCGCTCGACGTAATCCACGCCCTGTAACGTCTCTCGCACTTCTTGTACGGCCAACGGATAGGTGACCGTAAGTAATTGGGCTTCGGTAACTTTACTGAAAATGACGTAGGAGCCTTCCCAGGCAACAGGCACAGGTTGTCTGTCGATATAGGCTTTGACTTGCTCTCTTGGCGCCCACGCGGGGACGCGCACGAGCACTCGGCGCGCGGATTTCACGCGGATGTCGAGTTCGCCGCGATGGGGCAGACACGAAGTCACATCCAGCAGCGGGCTGAGTCTGTTGAATGCAAGGTTGACCCGGGCCTCCTGTTCGTCGCCCGTGACGGTTTCGGACCAGACAGCATGTGCGGCCCGAATGGTGGCGTCTGAACAACAGCCCTGCATGTGGATGCCCGGCAGGTCTGGGTCCAGGTCCGAAGCCTGTTGATTAACCCAATCTGGAAATCCGCACAAGCCTAGCTGTTGGCCAATCATTCGCTTGGCCGTGTTGACGCCCGTCTCATAGCGGTGTTCCATTTCCTGCGTTTTGGCTTCCAACGTGGATGTCGGCATGTCTTTTTCCACGCGCTTGCGCAGACAGTCCTTCATTACGGTCAAATACTCGGGGCGCAAGCCGAAGGTCTGTTCCAACAGTTGTCCGGTGAAGATCTGTTCCGCACGATCATGGAATTGGTCCAGTTCAGCGAGGCGTGGATCCAAACGACTTGCCGCGCCCAACGCGACGGCCGTTTGCACGACGTCGCCCATCGTACAACCTTCACAGTCGCTTTTCCGTTTCCATCCCGTGGCTTGGATCAGCCACTCGGGCAACCACCCCGTCATGCTACCTGCATCCGGGTTGCGGGCGGGGTCGTAGAGCCAATCGAACGTGGCGGCGGCTTGCAGGATCATGCGCACGCCCACATCTTGCTGTTGGGCCTGCACAAGCTGGCATCCCAGATGAACAAGACGAGGCAGAGAATGTGTATGCCCATGCATATGCCAACTGGCCGATGATTCCTGGGCATTGCCGCCAAACGAACCATCTGGACGCAAGGAGCCGTCATTGCCGGAGGGATCCTCGCTGTTGCACAAGCGATTGGCAAGGGCTACGGCAAAATCCAACGTTTCGCGCTCGTGTGTCAGTTCGTACCACCGCGAGAAAGCGCCAAGATTCCAGCCGACCGCGAGGTGCTGCCAGCCACCCATCGTCGGGTCTTTGGTTTCCATGGCGGGCGGCTCGCCAATCGTAATCATCCCCTGGTTATACGCCGCGACAAGTCCAACGCCGGGTCGTTCTTTGGTAGCCGCGTAACGGCGCAACGTACGCAGCATTCTTTCCGCCCAATCGCGCAAGAAGGGTGCGTTGGTTTGTTTGTAGAGCATGATGACGTTCTGTACAAGTTCGCCGTGTCCCACCGCGCATTGCCGTGGCTGAGTATCCGGACTGTAAGGAAGTCCCAATGCAGGATCCGTAATACTCAACAAATAGCCGATCTCACCCTTTTCCGCGGGGTCGTCGTCCTTCTCCTTGCCCAGCATTTCATGGAGCAACGCATGCGCCCCGAGGTTTCGGTTGTTGTTATCGAAGCCGTCGACTGAATGGTGTTTCAGGACTGGCCAGGGAAGAGCGCGATTGTCGAAATGAAACCGTAGTGTCGGCGAGCCGTCCGGCAACATTCCCCAAGGTTCCGGCTGTGTCGTCAAGTAGCCCTTCCAACATTGCCGGGCCAAGGCTAGGGGATCCAGCGTGGCGCTTTTCTCGGCGAACAATGGTGGATAGTCGGCAAGACTCTTGAGTGTAACTTGTCGGGGGATCGTGACGTCGGATGGTTGTAGCGCTTCGCTTGCGTTTGCGCCCAGAGACGCCACAGTCACAAGAACAAGAATGAACTTGGCCGTTGGAAAGGGGCGGTGTGCATCGATAGAGACTGTCTTCATTGCATTCACGGTGTACCTCCAGCAGCACGACTCTCTATCTCTTGCGCGTTCCGTTTATCCGATCGGATCAACCTTTGTTTACCGGTGGACTCGATAGTTTGCACTCTACAGTTCGATTGATGCAAACTCGAATTCTATCGTCAGCCTGCTTGAGTCTGACAGGGATCTTGTGGCGGCATAGCGCATGACCGTAATCCTGAAGCCTCATTTGCGCCCACGCGGTTCGGTTTGGTATTTTGACAACGGAAAAAACATAAGGTGCTTTTATGCGCATCGATATTGCGGCGCAGTCCGACATCGGACGCCATAAACGGAACAACGAAGATTTCTATGGGGTCTTCCGGGAAGACACGCCGGGTTTGAAATTATTCCGGGAAGGGGCGCTGCTATGCGTCGCCGATGGCTTGGGCGGACATGTGGGCGGCGAGATCGCGAGCAAGCTTTCGGTATCCCTGCTGAAGGATGCGCTACAATTGGAACCGCCGGACCTTGACGAGTCCACAGACGCGACCAAGGATTCCCCATATCTCGAAGCCCTTCGCGGGGGTATCCGCAAGGCCAACGACAGCATTCACGCCACGAACATGGAATTGGTGCGCGGGAGCCGCCCGATGGGTACGACGTTGCTCGTGGCATTGGTCGAGCCTAAGAAGGTCCATATTGCAAACGTCGGCGATTCGCGCTGTTACCACATCCGCGAAGACGAGATCCTGGCCAAGACGGAAGACCACTCGTGGGTGGACGAGCAAGTGCGCTTGGGCATGATGTCGCGTGCCGAGGCCGAATCGGATCGGCGCCGCAACATCGTCACGCGATGCATCGGCACCCATCCGGAAGTCGAGACGGACTCGTACATCTGGCACGTGGTACCAGGCGATGTGCTGATGCTGTGCACCGACGGCCTCATCAACATGGTCAAAGAATCCGAGATCAAGGAAGAGTTCCGGCGCGGCGGCTCTTCGGCCGACATCGCGCACCGCCTGATCGATCGTGCCAACGAAAACGGCGGGAAAGACAACATCACGATCATCGTGGCACGGATCAACCCAACGTTGGGCCAACGTTTCGCGGCCTTCTTCCGAAGACACGGCATGAAGCTGATTTGGACGTTGGCCACATTGTTGTTCGGCGTCACATGCTTCGCGGCCGGCTATTGGGCTCGCGGATTGAAACCGTAGAGGTGGACCGATGAACGTCCGCAGGTACCCTTTCGCGGTATGTTTGGCAAGGTCTATTTCACGATGAACACGCAAATCGAGAACATCGTGTAGGATGATATGAACACGGATTCGCTACATACTCAGCCGCTATTGATTGTCGTCGGCGGCTTTGCCGGCACGGGCAAGAGTGTAATGTCACGTCGTCTTTCGCGCGAGCTCTGCATGCCGAGACTGGGATCGGACACGATCGGTCGCACCATCAAGAACTTGGCCGAGATCCAGGGCCTGGACGTCAATGCCTACAGCGTAGGGTACCAAGTGCTATTCCGCCTGTGTGAGGAATTCGTTCAGTCAGGCGTCTCTGCGATCGTGGACATCACGCTCGGATGGGAACAGCAGTGGTGCAACCTGGATCGCATTATAGAAAGAAACCCGTGCACCGTGTTCCTTCCAGTCATTCTCCGCTGTTCTCGTGAGGACTGCATGGTACGGATCGCGAGGCGTCATCAGGCGAAACCGGAATACTATGACCCGCCCGATGTGTACACGTCGCCGAACGCCCTGAATGTCTGGCGTTTCCTGGGGGAATTGCACCGGCCAGAAGTCCATTTTGTAGACGCCGCAAGAACTCAGGATGAGGTGTATGACGATATCAGGCTGTACATTGGACGACATCTGGAGAAAAGCACAATAAGTGCCAGGAGCCGAACGAAGTAGCGCGACGTTTCCAACGTCGCGCTACCAGCGGCAATCGCCGATGAACGTATAGAAGGAATCGTAAGACCATGCGAACGGCAACGAAGTATTTGTGGTTCAACACGAAGCAACAGCGCGAATACATCAACATCACCGAAACCATCCAGGAAATCGTCGCCAAGAGCGGCGTCCGCGAAGGCATGGTGCTCGTCAGCGCCATGCACATCACTGCGGGTGTGTACGTGAACGACGCCGAGTCGGGCCTCATCAAGGACATCGACGAGTGGCTCGAAAAGCTCGCGCCCTTCGATTCGAGCTACCGGCATCACGGCACCGGCGAAACGAACGGCGACGCCCATCTCAAGAGTCTGCTCATCCATCACGAGGTCATCGTTCCCATCACGGAAGGCAAACTCGATCTCGGCCCGTGGCAGCAGATCTACTATGCCGAATTCGACGGACGCCGCCGCAAACGGCTCGTCATCAAGGTCATGGGCGAATAGGAGGGCGGCCGCTCGCCGTCACAGCCCTGGAATTCGCGTGCGATGCATACGAAAACGGCACTATTCGCGGGACAGGGAGTTTCTTGAAGTGTTGTTTGCACGAGTTGTCGGACGCCTGCGTCGCATGCTGTTTCGACCGCATCGCTGGCGGCGCATACTAGGTTTCCTGCGGTATCGTGCCGCGCAGCGCCAAATCGCACTCATGACGGACGAGATGGGGCGTGGACAAGACGTTCTGAAAAGCCGTCCGATTTACTTGGTTTTGGAGCCGGGCACGGTTTGTAATTTGCGATGTCCGCATTGTGCCACCGGCGCGCGAATCGGTACGCTCGGCGGGGAACTGTTGAGGCCGGAAACGTTTCGACGAATCGTGGGACATCTGCCGTTGGATACGTTATTCGAGGTGTGTTTGTTCAATTGGGGTGAGCCGTTTCTAAATCCACATTTGATGGACTATATCGTGTGGTTTGCACGGCGCGGCATTCGCGTGACGATACACACCAATTTCAGCGCGCGCGACTACGATGACGCCTACATGGATGCCCTCGTGCGATCCGGCCTCACGCATTTGGTGGCGTCGGTCGACGGCGCCTCGCAGGCCACCTACGAAAAATACCGTGTAGGCGGCGATTTCGAGCGTGTGATTCGCAACTTGGAGCGCTTGGCGCAGGCACGCCGACGCTTGCGTTCCGATACGCCGCGGATTATCTACAAGATGCTTCTGAATCGATACAACGAGGGAGAAACGGAAAAAGCGCGATGCATCGCGGAATCGATCGGGATCGATTTTGCGCTGGACAAGCACCTCGGTACGCCGTCCGAAGTGCGCGACCAGTGGATTGCCGAAAGCGTGCGCGGCGAATATGGCGACGAGCCGTTGACCTCGATGAAGCCGGACGTCCCCGGTATCGTGACGACCGAATGCCGACAGTTGTGGGATACACTGGTCGTACATGTAGACGGCAGCGTGCTCCCATGCTGTATCGCGTGGACCGCCGAAAGCGCCGTGGGCAATCTGACGCGCGAACGCTTCGACGATGTGTGGAACAACGACAAGATGCGTTACCTGCGGAGATTCGTCCTCGATACGACGTTGGCCGCCCCGGATTTTTCCAATTTATGCGCGCAGTGCAGCTTTCGCTATTGTACATATCGTCGGAAATGAATCGCGTCGCGCGTCAACCGCACTGAGCGGAAAGCCGGAAAATCCACATTCGCTCAGTTCAAAACCGAGATCGCACCTCGCGCTATACCACGCAACGCCCGCTCTCGATGTCCCGGATCAGCGATTCGAGCAGCGCAATGGACTCCGGCGGAAAACCCCATTGTTCACGCTGGCGATCCGTCAGAAGATTGTACAGTTGCGGCAGGACGAGCATGTCGCACGCCATCTCGCTCGTGAGCGAACGCGCAATGAACGTCTCCTCGTCGAACGTGTCGAAAAAACTCTGCAACCCGCGCAACGCGTCCCCGCCAACCGCGCCAAAGTCCTGGCCATAGATATGCATCGCACCGCTGTAGTCCGCATAGCTCCCCACGCGAACTGCCCGGCCCGAAGCCGCAGCGATGCGTTGCGCGACGGTCTGTTGCATGAACGTGACCGCAACGACATTGTCGCCCCACGCCTTGTACAGATCGCGCGACCGCCACATCGTGTTCATGTTCAGCGCGAGATTGCCTTCCGCGTCTTCCGGACATCTCAACTGCACCTCGCGCAGACACGGGATATCCTCGTGCAAATAGGGGTCCACCGTCGGCACCGCAGTCGACGCGACGGCCCGCCTCGAGTACGGCGTCTTGACGACTCGCTCGATAGCCAACGCCATCTGGTCGAGCGTCCCGCCATCCATATCGGGATGCGCGAAAAGTCGCTGATGATACGTGTACGGCCACTCCTGCGCGGACAACTCGCCATGCACCGCCTCGCGCAGCTTATCGAACGGCACGACGCGGTAGTCCTTCAGCCCCATAATCTCGGCGATATAAGTGCCGATCTCGCAAAACGAAATAGGCGGGAAACGCGGCTGCGCGAACGGATCCTTGACCTCGATCAACACGCGCGCATCACGGCTCGGCGGATCGATGTATGCACCCGAACCGTCCTTGCGATCATACTCCGTGCGGATAGCCAGACCGCTTTCCCATACCAATTTCATCGCGCGAAAATACGCCTGCGGTATCGAATCGCCCACAATATGCAGCGTGGGCACACGCCCCGCGCACGCCGTCGTGGTTGTCATCACAAAATCCCTCCCGATAACTCCGCCAGATTCTCCAAACAGTATTGGCGCAACACCCTGTTCGCAGGTCACGGGGAATGCGCTCGAACGTCATACGCTTAACCATGTTCGCGAGTATAACCACCGCCTCGCGAAGCATGCAACCAGACCTGTGAACCGAAACAAACCGGGGCCATAACACGATTCGCTCCCTTGACACAATACCGAAAACGGTGTAAAATTCCAACGCTTGAGAAAGTGAGAGGGACCCTAATTGCGATACACCGAAAGCGCACACAACATCAAGTAGAGAAGTCCATCGTTGTGGGCCACATGGGTAGTTTTTGATCGTCGTGCAGACAGCGAGGGCGCATCGATGAAAGTCCTTTTTGCAGCATATTCCTTCTGTTGGCAATCTATGCAACTAGCTATCATATTCATGCTGATCGTCCTTGCGGGAGCCTGCAACCGTCCGGTAAACGATGTTACACAAGGTTATGTCGAGGGCAATTTTGTCTACATCGGCTCCCCGCTTCCCGGCGCGTTGGAATCCATCGAGATTCAGCGAGGCGCGTCGGTAAAGGCCGGCGACACACTGTTTGTTCTCGATAGCGCACTTGAAAAGGCCGCACGCGACGAAGCGGAACAGAGGCTGTCGCGAGTTCGCGCGACGATCGAGGACGCAAAAGGCAAGCAACCGGCTACCGAAGCCAATACAACAAAGACCGACGCGATCTCACAAACGGACCCAGCCGCCAACGACGAAATCAACCTGCGCATGCTGGAAGCGGAAGTCGCCAAGGCTAAATGGAACCTAAACCAAAAACGACAAACGGCCCCTAGCGACGCTTTCGTCATCGACACCCTTTATAGCGAGGGCGAGTTGGTCCCGGCAGGCCGCCCCGTTATTGTCCTGTTGCCGCCCAAAAATATCAAAGTGCGTACCTTCCTCAACGAGACAAGACTCGGCACACTGCATGTTAACGACCCTGTCCGCGTAACCGTCGACGGCGTGCCCGAACCGTTTGCCGGAAAGATAAGCTTTATTTCGCCGCACGCAGAATATACGCCCCCTGTCATTTACAGCAAAGACAATCGCGGCAAATTGGTATACATGACGGAGGTCGCATTTGACGACGCGACCGCAGCAAAACTGCATCCCGGCCAACCCGTCGAAATCCAGTTTGGTTTGTAATCCATGAATGAGACTCTCGCCATCGATGTTTACGGAATGACTAAACGGTTCGGTGATCGCGTCGCCGTCGATGGAGTCGACCTACAAGTCCGCAAAGGGGAAATTTGCGGATTTCTCGGACCGAACGGCAGCGGAAAGACCACGTTCATCCGAATGTTGTGCGGGCTACTTCGAGCAGACGCCGGTCATGGTACTTGTCTCGGATTTCACGTACGCACACAAAGCGACGCCATTAAGCGGCGCGTTGGCTACATGACGCAGCGCTTCAGTTTTTACGAAGACTTAAGCATTGCTGAAAACCTGGATTTCGTCGCCCGCATGTACTCGGTGAAAAACCGCCGCGCCGCCGTCCGCGACAGTATCGATCGCCTGGGACTAGGCGCCCGGCGAGACCAACTGGCCGGCGAACTCTCAGGCGGCTGGAAGCAACGGCTCGCCTTGGCCGCATGCATGATTCACGAGCCTGAACTGCTGCTGCTCGACGAACCTACCGCCGGTGTGGATCCTAAAGCACGACGGGAATTCTGGGAGCAAATCCATTGCCTCGCAAGCCAAGGCCTCACCTTTTTGGTCGCGACGCACTACATGGACGAAGCCGAACGCTGCCACCGATTGGCCTTTATCGCCGACGGCCATCTGTTAACATGTGGCACTATTACTGAAGTGGTGAACCAGGCCCACCTCACAACATGGCTCGTCGACGGCCCAAACCTGCTCGCGCTAGCAGACCAACTTCGTAGAACGCCCGGCGTGCACCAAGCCGTGCCTTTTGGCAACCTGTTGCACGTCAGCGGCGACGATGCAACGGATTTAGAACGCGCCATCGCACCTTTTCGGACCCCTGAATACCATTGGCGTCAATGCGAATCGGGCCTTGAAGACGTTTTCATCCACACAATGGACGCTTTCCAAAATGGGCTTCCCTCATGACGAAGCTGTCCGAGTTATCATGGGCCCGCTTGTGGGCAATGGTCGTTAAAGAATTCATCCAAATGCGGCGCGACCGTCTCAATTTCGGCATGATGCTCGGGCTTCCCCTCGTTCAACTCATCCTTTTTGGCTACGCCGTCAATTCAACGCCCAAGCATATGCCTGCGGCTGTGCTTTTGGCCGATCATGGTCCACAGGCCCGCAGCCTGTTATATGCCATCAAGAACAGCGACTATTTCGATTTCGTACGAGAAGTACATACCGAAACGGAAGGGCGCGACGCCCTTGCCCGCGGTGAAATTCAACTCCTCGTAAACATACCCGGAAATTTCACCCACGATCTCCTCCGCGGCAACCAACCACAAGTGCTTATCGAAGTAGATGCAACCGATCCCGGAACCACTGGCATCGCACTTGGCGCGCTAAATTCGATGGCCAGTGCCGTATTGAGAAACGACCTAAGAGGGCCGCTAGTATTTCTTTTAGGGGCTGCGCCCCCTGTCGACATCCGAGTCCACGCCCTTTACAACCCGGAAGGGATCACGTATTACAATATCGTGCCCGGACTGATAGGCCTCGTGCTTACAATGACAGTCACTTTGATGATAAGCTTAGCCATCACCCGCGAACGCGAAGTAGGAACCATGGAGAACCTCCTCTCCATGCCCGCGCGCCCAATCGAGGTCATGGTTGGAAAAATCATCCCCTACATCTTCGTCGGATATATTCAAATCGGCCTAATTCTCGCCGCCGCACGCTTTATTTTCCATGTCCCCATGGTAGGCAGCCTCTTTCTCCTGCTGGCAGTAGCGCTTGTCTTTATTGCTGCAAACCTAGCCATCGGTATTACAATTTCCACTGTCGCACAAAATCAACGCCAAGCAATGCAAATGGCGATGCTCCTCTTCTTGCCTTCAATGATGCTTTCCGGCTTCGTCTTTCCTTTCCGCGGCATGCCTATCTGGGCCCAAGCCATAGGAGAAATATTCCCGATTACACACTTCTTGCGAATTATCCGTGGAATCCTGCTAAAGGGCAATGGACTCGAAGACGTCGCGCACCAGCTTTGGCAAGTTGCACTCTTCACCTGCGTACTTTTGACCATCGGCGTTAAGCGTTATCGACGAACGCTCGATTAGTGAACGTGGCCGGCGAGGCCGGCATCGACAAGTTGCAACCCGACACGAGGTGTAATTTTGGCAACAAGAAGACAGAAGGCACAGGTAGGTGTGTTTCTTGTGACTTGTATCCTGCTGATTGTGTGCGGCGTAATGTTGATCATGGGACTCAACTACGAACCCCACGTTCGTTATTACATCGAATTCACCGAAAGCATCCTCGGATTGTCCGTCGGTGGACTCGTGGAATACAATGGCGTACCCGTTGGAACAGTCGCCGACATCGTCGTCAAACCACGTAATGGCACCGCATACGTCACGATCGAAATTACTACTGCAAAAGCCGTTTTGTACACTGGGGTCGAGGCACAATTGGTGCTATACTCCCTCGCAACGGGAACAATGGCCGTTCAGCTTAAGGGTGGCGATTCGGCCCTGGGTAAACTGCCCCCTGGTTCCGAAATCACGAGCATCCCTTCGCTTGTAGCCTCGATCAGCTCTCAAATTGGAGGCGTCCTTGAAAATGTGCGCGTCGTTATGGACGCGCTCAATACCGGCGTCGCAGGCATGGGTGAAGGTCAAATCACAGCCGTAATCGATCAAGCCAACAACGTCTTGCTCCAAGGCGAACAGTTCATCCACAATTTCGACGAGTCGGTAACCAGCGTTAAGACGGAGATAAACGCCGGCATCAAGAATATCAATGTTACCGTAAATGACATACGCACCTTGGTGCGCCACACCGACGAAACGGTCCGCGTCCTCAAAAAGAAAGTCGACGGGTTGGCACTGGACAAACTAGGCGATACAACGCAAAAAGCCGTAACGAGCATCAACAGTTTGGCTGAACGTTTGCAGCAGACGGCGGTTAACGTCGAAGATCTTGCAAAATCACTTCAAGGAACCACGCAAAATGTCGGCTACAACCTAAACGACACCTTGCGGATGCTAAACGACACTCTTGATTCGATTCAAAACCTCGCCCAATATCTCCAGCGCAATCCATCGGGCGTCTTGTATGGCCGGAAAGAAGCCACGGGAGACGAATAAGTGCGATATATATGTATAATACTCGTTACGACCGTCATATCTGCCTCAAGTCTTCTGTCTTGCAGCGGCAAATACATACCTCTAAAATTGTATGTACTCGAACCAAAGATAGACTTGGCCAAGGCAACGCCCATCGACAAGACGCTGGCGGTGCGCCCCCTCGAATTCGCGCGGCCCTACAAGCAACAACTCAGTTACCGGGAAGCCGGAATGGTGTTGGGGCATTATCAGGACTCGCAGTGGAGCGAGTGGCCAGCGACCGTCCTGGCGCGCACGCTGATCCAGGCACTCGAAAGAACAGAACGATTTAAGGATGTCGGACACGCAAACAACATGAAGCTACCGGATTTTATACTTAATGGCGAACTCGAACGCTTCGACTTGGACCGCAGCACAAATCCTTGGACTGCCTGCGTCCAAATCCGGCTCGAAATGCGTGCCGCCACTTCCGGTGAGCCTTATTGGACCGGTACGGTTTCCGACAATGAACCGTTGACCGAAAACCAGTTATCCGCACTCCCGGAAGCAATGAGCACGGCGGTGGCAAAGGCGCTAACCCAGGCGGCTGCGCAGATCACGAAATAGCGGTTTGGCGCCGTCACGTCGCGCCATGTCCTTGTGCCGTTGTGTGGAGAGGTTTCGAGCGAAATGACTTCGCGTGAACGGGTCAACCGGGCCATTCACTTTCAGCATCCCGATCGGTTGCCGCATTATTTGCCGGACGGAGAACCGAACGATTTGCTGTGGCTGTGGCCGCAGCGTCCACCGGAACGCCAACCGTGGACGGCACACGGCAACCGAGAGTCATACTGCGAACGCCGCATCGACGAATGGGGCGTCGTATGGGAACGCTCCGACGGTCAAAGCGTCGGCGAGGCCGTCGAATGGCCGATCCCGGACGTGGCACGGCAATCCGAATATGCGTTGCCGGACCTCAATAACGCGCAATGCTTCGCGGAAACGCGCGCGGCCATCGAAGCGAACGACCGGTTTGCGAATCCGCTGTATTGCCTGGGCGTGATGCCGTTCAGCTCGCTCAACGAAGGCACGCACAACATCATGGGCCTGCAACGGATGTTCGTCGCGTACTACGAAAGTCCGGACGATCTCAAGGCGCTCGTCGGGCGCCTCGCCGCCGCACAACGCGACTCGATCGAGCGTCTCGCCGCGTGCGGTTGCAACGGGGCGATGGCCTACGACGACTGGGGCCTTCAAGACCGGCTCATGGTGGGCATGGACCTGATCGCCGAGTTCTTCCTGCCGCACTACCGCGCGAATTGGGCGCGCGCGCACGAACTCGGCATGGACGTCTGGATGCACTCGTGCGGCAACACGCTCGAACTCCTGCCCGCGCTCATCGACGCCGGACTCGATGTCGTCCAGATGGACCAGCAGGAAAACATGGGACTCGACGCCCTCGACCACGTGGCAGGCGGACGCCTGGCATTCTGGTGCCCCGTCGACATTCAGCAGACGATGGTCCACGGTACACCCGAAGACGTGCGGCAATATGTCGGAAAAATGATTGCAACCCTCGGCGCGCACCATGGCGGACTTGTCGGCATGGCCTACAGTTCGCCTCGCGCCGTGAACCACTCGGACGAAAATATCGCCGCGATGTGCCAAGCGTTTCGCACCTATGGAGGATAAAGTAATAGGGATGCAGAACGTATCGTTCATCCATCAAGCTTCGCACCTCATCGGCATCGCGGGCGCATCCTGCTCCGGCAAGAGCACACTCGCCAACACGCTCGCCGCGAAAATCGAGGGCGCCGCCGTCATCCCCATGGACGCCTATTACCGCGATCTTGCCCACCTCTCGCCGACCAACCGCGCACGATTCAACTTCGACGCGCCCGAAGCTCTCGATCATGAATTACTGCTCACCCATCTCCGCGCACTCAAGCACGGCGATACCGTCGACATCCCCGAATACGATTACTCAACCCACTCGCGCGCCCCGGCAACCCGCCCCATCGCTCCCACCGCATGGATCATCCTTGAAGGACTTTATGCATTCTACTGGGAATCCATCCGCGCGCTCCTCGACACGAGCGTCTTTATCGAAACCCCGCTCGAACTTTGCCTCGAACGCCGCATCGCGCGCGACACTCACGAACGCGGACGCACCGAAGCATCCGTGCGCGAACAATATGCTTCTACCGTTGGACCCATGTATAACATCCACTGCGCGCCTACCGCCCAATTCGCAGACATCATTCTCAACGGCGACGGCCCCGTCGAAGAAGCCGCAGCTCGAGTCATGACACGTCTATGAGCGACGTCCGAATCGTATCGCGTATCCAGGCCAGGCAGACTTTGCTGGCGCCTTCGCGGCCTTCGCTACTGAGATATTGGCCGTATTTCGCGGCGAGGCTGGGCGGGAATTGTTCGGGACTCACGTGGGTTTCGAGCGAGCAGAAACCGGCATAGCCGTCGCGTTCGAGCGCCGCGAAATGCTCTTTCCATTTACAGATGCCCATGCCCATGAAAACGTTCGGCACACCGCCGTCGGGCGCGGGCGCGGCGTCCTTGACGTGGACGTGTACAAGGTCCGCCTTCACGAGGTCGTACCCGTCGGGATACGCGGGCACGGACGTACCGTCCGGGTCTTGCACGTGGTTCGCGGGATCCCACAGCGCCTTGACCCGCGAACAGGCGAAACGGTCGAGAAAGGTCCGCAGATGTTGCGCCGTGCCGACGTAACACGCCGCCTCGTTTTCGAGACCGAGGACGATCCCCTTTTCATCGAGGATCGCGGGGACGGGCGAATACGCATCGAGCATCCGCTCCCACGGTTTCTCGCGCGCGCCGTGTCCCCAGAACGCAAACCCGCGCACGAGCGTGCAATCGAGTTCGCGCGCGATGTCGCCGCAACGCCTGAGATAGTCCATGTGTTTGGCGACCTCGGCGGGCTGGTCCAACTCGCATTTGCCGAACGGCGACGCGATGCTGCACACGACGATGCCGTGGTCCGCCGCGATCCGCTTGATATCGCGGACCTGCGCGTCGAACAACTCTTGGCACGGCGTCTGCCACACGCCGCGAATCTCAAGTCCTTCGACGCCGAATTCGCTACAGACTTGGCATGCGCATTCGAGGTCCTGCGAAATCTCATCCGTGAAAGCGCCTAATCGAAACATCAATGGCTTCCTTTCATCTCCAGTCTTGCCAAGATTCGGCGGAAACTCTATCTCAGACAGTGTCGTTGTTTATCGTCATTTCTCAAAATCTTTGCAGACGTACCCTGCCACCATTAGGGATCCTCCGATGAGGATGAATCCAATAGCCAGAATAACAAGCATTCCGGAGTATTCGGGGAGAAGCCCATACTGTCGTATTGACATCGCGAGAAAGCCAATCGCCGCGCACCCACCGCCGTACTGCTTAAGTTTCTGGCCCATTGTGAAAATATGGCGCATATTATTCCATGCCTCCCAAGACGCCGATATCGGGAAACTGGCGTCCTTGTTGTTCGTAGTCGAGACCGTAACCAACGACGAAACGGTCGTCGATGACCAGGCCCGCAAAATCGGCTTCGATCTCGACATGGCGTCGCGCCGGTTTGTCGAGCAACACGCACAAGGCGACGCTGGCCGGTTGTTTGGCGCGAACCCATTCGCGGATCGCATACGAAGTCCGGCCCGTGTCGAGAATATCCTCGACGATTACGACGTCGCGGCCTTCGAGCGGCGTATCCGGCGTAAAGGTCAACGCAACGACGCCATTCGATTCCATTCCCGCGTAGCTGCGCGCGCGGACGAAATCGACGACGACGGGTATCGTCATCCGCCGCATCAGATCGGCTGCGAACACGAAGGCGCCTTTGAGCACGACGAGCAGCACGACTTCGCGGTCCGCGTAGCGGCGCGACAACGCATCCGCGAGTTCCGCCACGCGCCGTTGAATCGTCTCGGCGCTAATCAGCGGCGTCACGTTCATCGAGAACCTCCACTTCCACGATACGGTGCGTGTCCGCCGTAACGGCCATTCGAGCGTCGATGGCGCATCCCACGATCCACGCGATACGGCCGCCGTCGAGCAAGAGCCATTGAGCGTTGCGTTCGGGCACCGAGACCCCCGCATCGACGAAATAGTCTTGCAGTTTCTTCGACCCTTTCATGCCGAACGGTGTAAACCGGTCGCCGGGTTGCCAGCGCCTCACCGTCAGCGGTCCGCACAGCGCATCGGCATCGAACACTTGCCGAGCCGGCGTGCAGTACGTGCGCCAATCGCACGGTTCGATGGCCTTCGCGGGCGAGACGACGAACGCGCGATCGCCGACGCGCGTCGTGCCGGGCGTTTCGAGCGCAACCTCGGCCTGCGTTTCGACATCCATTTCCACGTACGCGTAACGCCTGCCGTTGCGCATCCGAACGCCTGCACCGAGATCGAACTGGCGGCCCGTCGCGCCCTCGCAGACGAATTCGACTGCGTCGCGGATTCGGTCGTGCGGACAGATCGCGCCGTTGCGCCAGGCCAGCAACAACAGGACACGCCCCTGCAACGCGCGGTCGATGCAGGCAAACAGTTTCCTGTCCAAGCGATTGTCCGCGACGCCGCACACACCCGCCTCGCTCGCGGCCAAGCGACTCAGTAGTCGGTCGTCGTCCTGCAACAACGCCGCCAGCCGCGACAACGCGTCGCGCAGATTCGGATTGTATTCGCGGGTCAACTCCGGCAGCAGCCGATGCCGTACGCGGTTGCGGAAATAGCGCTCGTCCACGTTGGACACATCGGTTCGATATTCGAGCGCGTTACGTTCGAGATAGTCGAGAATCGCGTCGCGGCCACAATCGAGCAATGGCCGCACGATCCGCACGCCGTCTTGTTCGCGACGATACGGAATGCCGGCAAGACCGCGTCCCGACGTGCCGCGGACGAGTCGCATCAGGACCGTTTCGGCCTGATCCCCGGCGTGATGGCCGGTGGCGATGGCCGTGTATCCGTGGGCATGCGCGGTCTCGACGAGAAACGCGTATCGGACCGCCCGCGCATGCTCCTCGAACGAGCGCCCCATCGCGCGCGCCTCCTCCGCGATGGGCCGCTTCCGGACATGGCACTCGACGCCGAGGCGCGCCGCCCACGCGCACACCCACACGGCGTCTTCGGTACTGGCCCCGTTACGTGTCAAGTGGTCCAAGTGCGCCGCACCGACGCGATATCCCATCGTTTGCAGCACGTGCAAAAGGCACACCGAGTCCGGCCCGCCCGACAACGCCACCAACACGCGTTCGTGCGTCGCGAGCAGGTCGTGCCGCCGAAGGGTCGCTCTCATGCGTTCGAGCAGGGGATCCATCCCATCTAAAACCTCCGCAGGAAATCTAGCACATGCCGACGCCAACCAGCAAAGGTCGTGCCGCGTCGCGCAGTTCTGAATGCAACCGGTGGCCCAAACCTTCGTTTTCCCTTTCAGCAGCCTTATTCAAACGGGTGCGTGCGTTTGGTGAATAATTCGCGCCGGGCTGCGTCTAGGTTCGTTGAGAGGAGTTGTTGCCCATGGACGTGTCGCTCGATATGGCACTTGATCGTACTGCGCGGCGTAGTCCGTCTTTTGTGTATCATGATCGCATGGCCGACACGCCGGGAACCATAGTCACACCGCTCGCGTTGAAGGACGCGCCGGACGCCACGCTGGTTGCCTATGCGCGACGCGGCGATGAAGGCGCGTTCGAGGAATTGGTGCGTCGTTATCGCAACGATGTGTATCGGCTGGCATGTCATTTCGTACATGACCGCGAAGAGGCGTGGGACCTCTCGCAGGAAGTCTTTATCAAGGCGTATCGGGCGTTATGGCGGTTTCGAGGCGAAGCACAGTTTAAGACGTGGCTGATGCATATCGTTGCGAATCAGTGCCGCGACCATTTGCGGAGGCAGCGGCCGCCATTAGACGCGCGCACACTCGAGGAGGAGCCGCGGATCGTTCGAGCGGCGTCGCGTTGCGAGCCGGACCGCGTGGCGGAAGCGCGGGAACTTGGCCAAGCCATCGAGCAGGCGCTCGAATCGCTGCCGCATAAACATCGGACTGCGTTTATCTTGCGCGAGTACGAAGGCTTGAGTTACGAGGAAATGGCCCGGACCATGCGGTGTCGGATGGGTACTGTCATGAGCCGACTGCATCATGCGCGCCGGAAGTTACAGGACAAGCTCGCGGAAACGGGCGTCTGCCGCGCGGAGGAGGACAGCAATCATGGTTAACTGTCGCTTGGACTCTAGCACGCGGGAGCGCGTGCGCAGGATGCGCGAGGTTGAACGTTGGGTGGATGGCGAATCTTCCCATTCCGAAGAGGTGGCCGAGCATGTGGCCGGATGCGCTACGTGCATGGCGTATGAGAAGCGTTTGCGGATGCTGCGGGCAGGCGTCGCCGCCGTGGTGCGGACGGAAACCATCGGCGATACCCGATTCCCGGCCTTCATGGAGGGCATACGGCGTAGTCGCGCCCAGCGTTCGTGGTGGCGCCTTTCCTGGCGGGTTCTGTCGGTGTCGACGGTGGCAACTCTCGTTTTGCTGGCCGGCTCGCTGTACACCTATGAATATCTGAACGTGCCCGATCCGCCTGTGGTCGAGTCGGCCTCGACGGACATCGAGGACGGCGCTGTGACCTCTTATGCATCGGACAACGGCGTGACAACCGTTTGGGTCGTCTCGCAGGACAACGACGTATGGTAGCGTTCCTGCTTGTTTTCAGCGTGCTTTGCGCGCCGCCGCCCGTGTCCGCCAAGGGGCCGCCGCCCGTCCGCGTAGATGTGGTGGCCGTGCAGGCCTTGAACAAGGAACATCCCGGCAAACAGTATGAGCGCGGACTGGAAGCGGTAAAGGCCGCGCTCGACGATCTGCCGTATAACACCTATCGCCGACTCGACGCCATGAGCGTCAGGGCGCCGTTCAACGAAGAGACGATCGTTTCGCTCACGGATCGCCACAGGCTGTACTTGAGACCCCTCTCGCAGGAACCGAACCGGCATGTCCGCCTGAACGTACGTCTCCACATGACGCGAAAACCGGAAGGAGGGCGCGCGCCCGTCAACGCGATCAACACGACCGTCATCGCCGGGCTTGGCCGTCAAATCAAACTCCGCGGCGTCAAGCTCGATGAGGGAGAACTCATCGTCGTCATCACCCTTCTCAAGTAAGACCGCTACGATCCGTACGAAAGATCCTTGACCTTAGAAACGGCAGTTCGAGTCCATGGACTCTCGTCGAAAAGAGGGACGAAGTAGACTTTGTGGACATAGTGGACGTGAATAGAATTCGCCTGGCGGGTAAGCCCCATTTGTGTCCACTCCGTCCACCCTTTCGACGAATCCCAGGGGAATATCAGGTGGCACACACAAAGCGCGTCGAGTGAATCGAAACCGATGTCGGATGGCAATTGCCGCTAAAGATGCGCATGGACGCGGGAAAAGTGTATTCTGTCGGCGATTCCACGGTAAGGAGATGCAGGTATATGAGTAACGTCAGAGTTCGTTTCGCTCCGTCGCCGACGGGGTTCTTCCATATCGGCAACGCGAAGACGGCGTTGTACAACTGGCTGTTTGCGCGCGGTTCGGGCGGCACGTTTATCCTGCGGCTCGAGGACACCGATGTCGAGCGTAGCAAGGACGAATACGCGGAGGTTCTCTGCGACTGTCTGCAATGGCTCGGCCTGGATTGGGATGAAGGCCCGGCTTTCGCGCACGTACCCGCCAAGGGGGACTACGCTCCTTATCGGCAGTCGCAACGCGGCGAACTCTATCGCGGCGAGGCCAATCGTCTGCTCGATGAAAGTAAGGCGTACAAGTGCTTCTGTTCGAAGGAGGAACTCGATGCGGAACGCGAGCGCGCCGCCGCCGAGAAGCGTCCGCCGCGTTACAATCGGAAGTGCCGCAATCTCTCGCCGGAAGAACTGGGCGCAAAGGGCGATGCGCCGTTCGCGATCCGGTTCAAGGTCATGGAAGGCGTCACCGAGATTGACGATGTCGTCCAAGGCATCGTGCGGACCGACAATAAAGAAGTCGACGACTTTATTATCCTTCGTCCGAGCGGCGATCCGATTTTCCATTTGGCGGTGGTCGTGGACGACGGCCTGATGAAGGTCACACACGTAATCCGCGGCGACGATCATTTGACCAACGCCGCGCGGCACGTCATGCTGTTCAAAGCGCTCGGTTACGACGTACCGATCTTCTGTCATCATCCGCTGGTTCACGACGAGAAGGGGCAGAAGTACAGCAAGCGGTTGCCGGGCGCGAATGTCCTCGACTGGCGCAAGGACGGTTATCTGCCGGAAGCGTTGATCAACTATCTCGCGCTGCTGGGATGGACTCCCAGCGACGGGCGCGAACTCCTCTCGCTCGATGAACTCGCCGAGCAGTTCTCGATCGAGCGGCTCAGCGCGTCGCCGTCGCGGTTTGACCTTAAGAAGGCGCAATGGTTGAACGGACAGCACATGCGCATGCTGTCCGTCGAAGCGTTGCGCGACCGCGTGTTGCCGGTGCTCGATAAGGCCGGATTCGACACGTCGGGCAAGTCGTCCGAATGGCTGACGCGGATGGCGGCAATCTGCCAGGAAAAACTCAGGACGTTGAACGACATCGTGCCGTACACGGATTTCTTCTTCGTCGAACCGGTGGCATACGAGGAGAAACCCGCGCGCAAGCTTTGGAGCGGCGCCGACGCGCTGGACGTCATGCGCACGATCCGCGATACGATGCTCGCGCTCGAAGTATGGAGCGCCGACGCGCTCAAGCAGCGGTACGAGGAGGTCGCCGAATCGACGGGGCAAGGCGTCGGCCATTACATCCATCCGACGCGCCTCGCGTTGACCGGCAAGAGCGTCGGGCCGGGCCTGTACGAATTGGCGGAACTCCTGGGCAAGGAAACCTGCGTCGCGCGGATAGACCGCGCGATCGTGTATATTGAACAACTTGGATGAGGCCTACACGAATGATAGGAGCACTTAGGCATATGCGCTTCTCCATATTACCTGGCAAATAACAGGCCATGCGACAAAACACTAAAGAGAGAGTGTTCTTTGCGGTGAGTATGGTGGTTGTAGGCCTGTTAGTGGGAATGCTTCCATACCTACATGATGGAGAGCACCGGTACGCTTTTGGTCCACTAATAGGGATGAGCATTGCTGCAATGCTCAATTGGTGGTTAACCGGCAAATGAGTAACGCATGGTCGCCAGACCTCTTCAGGACGAGTGGCGTGTTGTATTGTTGATTGACTGAGAATCGAAACGGGTTATAGGAGGAGCAGTCATGAGCGAACTGATTATCGGGGTCGATCTGGGCGGCACCAATGTGAAGACCGCGATCATCTCGCGGGACAAGAAAGTCCTCGGAAAGGATTCGCGTCCGACGCGCGCCGAGGAAGGGCCGGAGGCCGTCATGGCCTGCATGGCCGAAAGCGTCGAGGCCGTCCTCGCCGAGACCGGCGCCAAACATGGCGACGTTTTGGCAGCGGGTTTCGGCGCGCCGGGTCCGATGAACTGGCAGACGGGCGTCGTGTACAGTCCGCCGAATCTGCCGGGCTGGAAGAACGTGCCGCTGGCCGATGAGATGACCAAACGGCTCGGTTTCCCATGCTATGTCGACAACGATGCGAATGTCGCCTGTTATGGCGAGTATTGGCTCGGCGCGGGACAGGGCGCGGATAATATGTGCCTGCTTACGCTGGGCACGGGCGTCGGGGGCGGCATCGTCGTTTTCGGCCAGCTCCTGCGCGGCATCGACGGCACGGCGGCCGAGATCGGCCATCTCAAAGTCATGCGCGGCGGGCGTACCTGCGGGTGCGGCGCCACGGGTTGCCTCGAGGCCTATGGCAGCGTGACCGGCATGGTCCGCACGGCCGTCGAAGGGATCGAAGCGGGCCGCAAGACCGTTCTGACCGGCGTGTGCAAAGGCGACCTCAAGGCCATCACCGGAAAGATGATTTCGGATGGCATCGCGCAGGGCGACGAGTTCTGCAAATGGGTCATGAACGAAACCGGCGTCTGGCTCGGCATCGGCATATCGAGCCTGATCAACCTGCTCAACCCGGAGAAGGTCGTTTTGTGCGGCGGCATGATCGCGGCAGGCGAAGACCTGTTCGCCCCGATCCGCAAGACCGCCCGCGAACTCACCTTCGAGGTTCCCGCGAATCGCGCCCAAATCGTCCCTGCCGGTCTCGGAGCCGATTCGGGCGTTATCGGCAGCGCTGGCTGTGCCCTCGCACGATTCGAAAGCGGCATCTGAACCAGAGTAGGAGTTAGGAGTTAGGAGTTAGGTCTCAAATGCCAACACATCGTTCAGTAGAATAAGTGCCATGACATCGTTCAGTGATGCCCGGTCATGACGCTAAGACAATATCATCTCATCGGATTGATAGACCGCCAATGCCTCAGAAAACGCACCTCTGCCTCACGCAG
>CAIYET010000659.1 GCA_903925285.1 Candidatus Hydrogenedentota bacterium
GATCTGGACGCGGGCCATTTCGCTTGCGTCGCGGCAATAGCGGTCGTATCGGCTGCCGCATGCGCGAACGTCGAATTCTTCGCTGCACAGGAAGACGGGAAGGCGTTCGGGCACGGCCAGCGCTACCGCGTAGCGCAAATCGTTCAAAACCCCGGCATAGGCCATTGGTACGTTCCCGTTCGGGCAGCAGCGTGCGGAGAGCGGGTTACGGCTTTTTGTCTCGGTTGAAGACTTCGTCGATGATGCCGTATTGCTTGGCCTCTTCGGCGTTCATGAAGAAGTCGCGGTCGCTGTCGCGGCAGATGACGTCGAGCGGCTGCCCGGTATGTTTGACGAGTATTTCGTCGATAATGTGGCCGATGCGGATGATTTCGCGGGCCTGGATGTCGATATCCGAGGCTTGTCCCTGCACACCGGCAGTAAGCTGGTGTAGCAGGAAGCGGCTATATGGAAGTGCAAAGCGTTTTCCCGGTTCGCCTGCGGCCATCAGGACCGCCGCCATGCTGGCCGCTTGGCCGATGCAGATCGTGCAGACGGAAGGCTTGATGTACTGCATGGTGTCGTAGATGGCCAGACCGGCCGTTACGCTGCCGCCGGGACTATTGATATAGAGATTGATATCTTTGTCCGGGTCTTCGGCTTCGAGAAACATCATCTGGCCGATAATGAAGTTGGCGGCTTCGTCGCTGATGGGAAAACCGAGGAAAATAATCCGGTCGGCCAATAGGCGCGAGTAGATATCGTACAGGCGTTCGCCACGGGCGGTCTGCTCGTAGATGGTGATGTTGCGGATATCGAGTCCGCCGGACAGTTCCATACGTCCTGGAAATGGCATGGCCAGCACCTATTCCCCGGCGTTTTCGGCGTCGTCGTGGTCGTCGGCGCTGTCGAGTTCTTCCTGCGAGACTTCCTTGTCGGCGATGTCGGCGTGCTGCATGATGGCCGCCATGACCTTGGTGTGCAGGAGTCGGCGTTCGTAGGTGTTTCGGTGTTCTTCGTCGCCCATGTACTTGGCGACGGCTTCCATGCTTACGCCCGAACGCTTGGAGAGATTGGCGGCTTCCAGCATGAAGTCGTCGTCGGTGACTTCGATGCCTTCGGCTTCGGCGATTTCGTTGAGTACGGTCCAACTCTTGATCGCGTTGAGGGCTTCTTCGCGGGCTTCGGCGCGGAGGGCCTCGTCTCGTTCATCGATTTTAGCGGCGGGCACGTGGCGCGTGCGCAGGTTCTTCACGCTGTCCTCGTAGAATTGGAGCGACATGTGCTCGATGAGCGATTTTGGAAGTTCGAAGCCGCTTTCGTCGATGATGGACTTGAGTGCGCGGCTTTCGGCGATCTCGTTGCTTTCCGCCATCGAGCGTTCGCGCAACTGTGCGGAGATACTTTCGCGCAATGCCACGACGGTATCGAAGCCGGCTTGTTTTGCGAAGTCGTCGGTCAGTTCCGGCACCTCGAGGCGTTTCAATTCGTTGATCGAAATCTCGAACTGGGCCGTACGTCCGCGAAGGTGTTCGGCGGGGTAGCTGTCGGGGAAGGTGACTTGGCACGTGCGCGCGTCGCCGCTTTTCGCCCCGATCAGGACTTCTTCGAATTCGGGGAAGAAGCGTTTGGAGCCGAGGATGTACGGGTAGTTTTCGGCGGCGCCGCCGGAAAACTCCGCGCCGTCGATCAATCCTTTGAAGCTGATAATTACCTGATCCCCGTCGGCGGCTTGCGCGCCCTCGACCGTGTCGAACACGGAATAGCGGGCTTGAAGGCTCTTGATGGCGTCATCGGTGTCTTTGTCCTGGAGGACATAGAGGGGGCGCTCGACGGAGACGCCGCGGTACTTGCACAAGTCGACTCGGGGTCCGACCTCGAATTTCAGGGTGAACGCGATGGGGTCGTCCGCTTGGCGCTGGTCGTTCTTCTCGTAATCGTCGACTTCGGGCACGCCTGTCGGCTTGAGGTTCTTTTCCTTGATGAGTTTGACGACGGCGGCTTTGACTAGTTTGCCTTCGACATCCTTGCGGACGGCCTTGGCGAATTTGCGCTCGACGAGCTTGCGTGGCACACGACCTCGGCGGAAGCCTGGCAACTCGGCCTCGTGCTGCAATTCATTAAAAGTATCCGCTGCCAGCTTGCGTTCGTTCGCGGGTGGAATCGAGACTTTGACCTCGTAGAGGCAATCGCCCTTGTGGTCGATCGTGAAATCAGGTTCCTCGACGAACTTGAAATCGTCTTCATCGTCTTCTTGCGCTGCTGGGATGTCGTCAAGAACCTCGTCGGCGACTTCGGCTTGGGCCTCGGCGGTTACGGGCAGGTTCTCATCTTCAATGGTGGGTTCTTCGTCTTTGGTCTCGTTATCCGTCATTGTTCCATTCACCTTGAGTTGGTGGGCGAGGCGGGACTTGAACCCGCACATCTTGCGATACTGGATCCTAAATCCAGCGCGTCTGCCAGTTCCGCCACTCGCCCGCGCCTGCGGGGTACAGCCAAACACAAACGCTCACCCGCCCGCCTTGCGGCATACGGACATTTACGTGTGTGCGCGTCGTCAATGGTGGGCCGCACAGGAGTCGAACCTGTGACCTTGTGTTTAAGAGTCACCTGCTCTACCAGCTGAGCTAGCGGCCCAAAAAAAATGGAGCGGGAGACGGGATTTGAACCCGCGACGTCGACCTTGGCAAGGTCGCACTCTACCACTGAGTTACTCCCGCTCATGGCCCGACGATGTTACCACACGCAAATTCCCATGTCAAACAACCCGCAACCGCCGAAAACCACCCCGGTCCGCGCGCCGGGACCGGGGTATTCGCCGAGGCAAGCGGGGCGGCGGAAAAGACGTTGCGCGCAACATCAATGCCACACCTGATGGATATTTGTATAGTAATGGGCTTCATCTATGCCAGCCCCATTGCGATATGTTCGTTGAGGATCTCGTTGACCGTTAGCGCGACGATGACCTTGCCGGTCCTCTTGAAGAACGCGCCGATCTCGGTCAAGGCCTCCGCGCTGAAATCGAAGGATACGAAGAACCCCTTCGTGCAATCCTCGCGCATCATAACCGTTTGAAAGGAGTCAATGTCGGGCCGCCCCACCTTGTCCTTCTGCTTCACTTGAATTGGATACCAGACGTTCATGAAATCGAGTGCGTCTTTCGCCTTCTTTGGCGCCGCCGACACGGGGTAAATCCGCCCGTCAATCCCCATATCGCCGACTTGCGTCTTGTTCGGGATGCCGCCCAAGGCGATGACGGCCCAATTCTCGAACTCGAAGGGCGGAATCTTGCGCAACTGCTCCACGCTCCAAGGCAAATCGCGCACCACGAATCCGCGGCCCGTGTGCCAGAGCTTCTCGTCCTCTTTCAGCCCGCACACGTCCCGCAGCCGCTTCGCCATCACGCGGCATGCCGTTGGCGAGATGTCGATCCCTATCCATTGCCGATTGAGTTTCTGGGCGGCTACGAGCGCGGTGCCGCAACCGCAAAATGCATCGAGAACGATGTCGTTTGGATTGCTGCTGGCCTTGATGATTCGCTCTAGCAGGGCAAGCGGCTTCTGTGTGGGATAACCAAGGCGTTCCGTCGCGTGCGCGCCAATTGGGCGGATATCTGTCCAGACGGATTGAAGCGGAATTCCCGGCATCTGGTCGGCGTACTGCTTTAGCCGGGGCACCCCGTCCTTCCTTTGAGGCCAATGGATCAGTCCCATGGCATCGAGTTCATCCAGTTTTTCTTTGGTGGTTCTTCCCTTCAATCCAGGAAGGATCTCGCGCGGAATTGCCCAATGCCGCCCTTTCGGGGTCACGTCGACTTCCCGCCACTTCATGCCGCTCTCGCCGTATCTAACGCCGTCTCCAGTAAGGTCTGTTGATTTCCACAGGCGTCCGTCCTCATCCGAATTGGAGTAATTTTGCTCCAGGTATTCGTTGGTATACGGTTGATATTGATGATTCCACACGTAACGGGACGAGGCCGTATAGAAAAAGATGGTGTCATGGATGATCCCAAGCCGATTTGCGCTGCCGTGGGCGCTGGTCCGTTTCCAAATGATCTCATTCTGGAACTGATTCTCGTCGAATACTTGGTCGAGCATCACTTTGATGTAGTGAGCAGCGTGCCAGTCGCAGTGGTAGTAGAATGAGCCAGTTTTCTTGAGGACGCGGGAAAGCTCGACGCATCGGGGGCGCATGAATTCGATGTAGGCTTGCGTGGAGGCGTGGCGATCTTGGAAGGCGCGCTTCTCTTTCGTTTCGCCCCAGAAGACTTCGTAGTTGCGGTTCGAGTTGAAAGGGGGATCAATGTAGATCATGTCGACGCAGGCATCGGGCAGCTTCCTGAGTTGGTCGAGATTGTCGCCGCAGAAGACGACGCGCGTATCGACGAGCGCGGACGGTTTTCCCGGTTTTGTCTGCGTATCCGCCGCCGTCTTATCCGTTTGTTTCGGCATTTTCCCCGGCTCCTCTCGACTCGAGTCGTTCCTTTATTGTTCTCAGCCTACCGTTTGCGAGCATGGATGACAAGTTTTTTCGTGCAAGTGTCGAAGGGGATATGCATGGCGTGGTACTCTTGGTTTGTTTCCCAACGATTGAATAATTGGAGGATGAGGGATGTTTCTTATGGCTGTTCCAACGATACTGGGTGTGTTTGGCGTGGCTTTGCCTGGGGCGCTTTTCAATGTTGGCGCGGACGCGAAGCAGTTGCAGCAATTTCACGTTGAAGGGTTGTCCAACGAGGTCTATGGGACCGTCTATCCCGGCGGGGCGCTCGAGGATGGCGGGATGCCGCTGGGAGGCGTCGGCACGGGATATATATGCGTCGACACCGACGGGCGCTTCGGTAAAACGTCGATCTTCAACCGCTACCCGGCGCCGATGGTCATCGGCCAGCCGTTTCTGTCAGTCAAGATCGGCGAACGCGAGTATGTCGTCGCCGTGCCGAAGGACGGCGTGGGCGATGCGAAGGCGGTCCATTACTTTGGCCATTTTCCCGTTGCGGACCTGCGTTTCGAGTTCGATGCGCCGTTCAGCATCGAGCTTCGCGCGTTCAGCCCATTCATTCCGGGCGATTCGGTCGAGTCGAACACGCCGGCGGCGTTTTTCGAGGTCTTCTTGACGAATCTGTCGTCCGAACCGTTGACCGCCGCCGTGGTCTTTAGCACGCGCGGCTTTCCGCAAGGCGAGGCCGAATCCTTTTCGTCGGGCGATTGGGCAGGTATGCAGGTTGCGCATCGGCCCGTCGAGAAACTGCCCGATTGGGTCCGGCACGGTTACGCGGTGGCCGCAGAAGCCGGGCAGGTCGAGCCATCGGATCAGGGTGCGCGTGTTTCTTCGACGCGCGACCTCAAGGCGAACGAACGCGGGGCATTCCGGTTCGTACTTGCATGGCATCAGCCCTATTTGCGCGACGGATCGGGCCGCGTCGAGAAGCACATGTACGCCGAGCGCATGCCGGATGCCAAGGCCGTTGCGTTGCACGCGGTCGCGCGGCGCGACGAGTGGTTGCGCCGCGTGCTCGCGTGGCAGGACGCGATCTACGGCGCGGACTTTCCCGGGTGGCTCAAGGAGACGCTGGTCAATGCGCCGTATGCGCTGACGAAGAACTCGTTGTGGCTCGCATCGACGCGCGTGGATGACTGGTGGGGAAAAGAGGGACTGTTCCTCGTCAACGAGAGTTTCTCGACATGTTCGGTATCCGAGACGATGCCGTGCCGGTTCTTTGGCCATTGGCCGGCATTGTTTTTCTTCCCCGAACTCGAATTGTCGACGCTCAAGGCCATCCGCTATTTCCAGTTGCGCGGCGGCGAACCGCCGTTTTGTCTCGGACTCGGTTTCGAGATTCGCGACCCGCGCTACCATTGCCAGCACACCTGCGGCGCGGGCGAGTATCCGCAAATGATTTACCGGTATTACCTGCGCACGGGCGACCGCGCGTTCTTGAAGGACTTCTGGGAGTCCGCGCGCGACTCGTTGAACTTCATGATGTCGCTCGACAAAGATGGCGACGGACTGGTCGAGGATCATGCGCACACATTCGAGGGCGAATCGTTTCCGGCCAACAACCCGATGGACAACTGGCCCTGGTACGGCGCGAGCAGCTACACGGCGGGCAAGGGGTTGGCCACGCTCGTCTGCGGCATCCGAATGGCGGAACTGGTCGGCGATGGCGAGCAGGCGCGGCAATGGCGGGCGCTCCTCGAACAAGGGCAGGAGAGCTACGAAAAGAAGCTCTGGACGGGCGAGTACTACCGTACCTACAACGAGCCTGGCACGGGACGTCGCAACGATTCGTGTCTCGCGGCGCAACTGAGCGGCGTCTGGTGTACGCGCGTGCTCGGACTCGAAGACGCGTTGCCGCCCGATCGCGTCGAGAAAGCGCTTGCCTGCATCGCGAAGCTGAACATGCCCGCGTCGCCATACGGGATGGTCGATGCGGTGTTTCCAGACGGATCGTTGTGCGTCGAGGGCGCGGGATCGGGCATCCCCGACACGTGCTGGTCGCGCGACATCTTCATTCAGTGCAACGCTACTGCGGCGATGGCGTTTTTGTATCACGGTAAACGCGTCGAGGGCGAGAGCGCAGCCAAGACGATGCTCGATACCATTTTCCGGGGACCGCACGCGATGCCGTGGGCGCAGCCGTGCGGGCTTAGTTCCAAGACCGGCGGCACGTGCCATGGCCATGACTATTACGACCACATGGTAGTCTGGAGTTATCCGCTGGCGTTCGCGGGGCAAGACATCGCGCAAACATGCGCGCCCGGCGGACTCGTGCGAAAGATTCTCGATGCGGCGAGTGGGGGAGAGGTCGCGCGTTAACAGGGGTTTGGGGTTTGGGGTTTGGGGTTTGGGGTTTGGGGTTTGGGGTTAGCGAAACCCCATACCCCATACCCCATACCCCATACCCGCCCCGTATCTCTTTTAAGAATGGGCTGAGCGTCACTGGGACGGGCTGGATCGGTGGACCCGGCGACAAGTCCTTGCGCGACCGCGCCGGGGAATAGGTCGGGCACGGTCCATGCCCACAGCGCTTTGATGAGGAAAAGTACTACGACGAAACAATCTACTGTTTTGAGTGCATGTGGCCGACGCTCCAGCAGCCATGGTACTTCGACCGGCCCTCTATCGTAGCGTTTTCAAAATGGTTCTCGTCGATGTGTACTATAATGATGGGAGAAACTGATAGGAAATATTTGCATGACATATCAGGGTCGTGTTCAAGCGGGCGCTATTGTGTTGGATGAACCTCCCGAATTACCAGAAGGCGTCAGAGTCAGGTGCGAGTTGACGATTGAAACCCAGGATACGTAGGCGCGCGACCCGGAGCGCCTCAGCCATGTCTGGCTGCTGGAATTCGCAGGGATCATTAAGGACTCGCCGCCCGATGCGGCTAGAAACCTTGATCGTTATTTCTACGGATGCAAGAAACAATGATGCGCGCTTTTGCGGCGACACATCCTTGTTCGTCGCCTTGCAGCGCGAGAAGGATGGGTGCCACAATATAATGGAAGGAGTTTTACAAATGAAATCGCTTGAGTGTTCGGTCATCGTTGATGAGAAGAGGGAAGTGCTCATCCAGTTGCCCGGCGATATTCCATTGGGACGCCACAGATTGCTTGTAACGGTGGATGTGCCCAAACTGAAGTCGTCCCCAGATCCCTTGGAAGGCTTCCCCACAATTCGCTTGGGATATTGGCCCGAAGGACTGTCGCTAAGCCGCGAGGATCTCTATGGCGATGATGGACGGTAGCGTTATGTCGGCGGCGCTATGCGCCGCCTGCTCGGTGGACACGAACGTTCTCGTATATGCCGCCATTGAAGATGCGCCGTTTCACGCCACGGCAGCAAGCGCCATTTGTAGATGTGTGCGCGAGGGAGCGGATTTCTGGATTTCCCGGCAGATCCTGCGGGAATTCGTGGCATGTTTAACCCGTCCGCAACTCTTCACTCCGCTGCCATCCAGATCCGCCGTACTCCAACAAGCCCGAGAGTGGGAGTCAAGGGCCTTGGTGGCGGAAGACAGCGCCCGTGTTACCGAAATCCTCTTTGACCTGCTGGACAGGTTCCCAGTAGGTGGAAAGCAGGCCCACGACGCCAATATTGTGGCCACAATGCTTGCTCATGGAATTTCTACCCTTTTGACGAATAACCCCGCCGATTTCCGACGGTTCTCGCGGACGATAACGGTCAGGCCTCTTGTGGACGAAGTCTGATCGCGCTCCGGGCTCGCACGCGCGAAAGAAAGCAACGGACATGTCGCCTCAACCATGGCCGCGTTCGCGGGAGCGGCCAAGGCGTCGCCACACTACGTTGATAGCGAATCGGTTTCTTTTCCCGAAGCCAGCGCCAATGCTCCGCGTCAATTTCTGCTATAAAGCCGTGCGCTGACGGTTGAACTCCAGCTTGAATCCGCGCCCAGCGACGCAAGGAAACCCAATGGCGATTGGCTGGCCGATATGGTTGAGCAATGTGACATCGAATCGAGAACCCAGCTTGTGCAGAAATTCGGCGCTCCGGAAGCATGGCAACGCGAACAGCGGCAGGAATACCGTCTGCCCGGAAGGGAGGCAGAAAGAAGAGAGTACACAAAGCGGTGACAGGATTGCTGACGGGTGCCGGTAATATCGATGTTCTTCGGAATCGTGGTTTCGTTGTATTATCTCGACGATAAACGACATCCCATGTGAAGTATCAGGATTGCATAGCCGTGCTTGCCATTCCGGAGGGGGATGTCTTGGACGGCACGCTTCCGCCGAGCAAGCTGCGGCTGGTTCAAGCCTGGATTGAAATTCACCAAGAGGAACTCATGGCCGACTGGGATCTGGCGGTAGATGGCACGCCGCCGCTTCCAAATTGGATAGATGCCAATGGAAATGGCATTCCTGATGTCCTCGAACATCGTCACCACGGCGGTGAAGGCGAGGGCGAGGGCGAACCAATGTCGTGTTTCGGGGGCACGTCCGGTCCCGGTTCCGCGCCGCGCGGCGATCTGATGTTGGCGGCGGTCACGTCTATCCTGTTATCATTCACGGGCAGGCAACGGTTGGCAAGACGCCTCTAACGAGTGGTAACGCGTAGGAGTCTTTGACGTGCTGGCATTAGGCAAGCGCGTGGGTAACGTGGTTCGGCTGGCGGAAGTCGTGCAGGTACTCGTCAAGCACGGTTTCGTCAATCTGGTCCGGCGTGCGCAATTGCACGAGGGCATTCCCGCGAAGCTCTTGCGCGGCATGCATATCCTCGATACGCCGTCGGGCGAGCCGGAAACGCAGGGCAAACGCCTGTGCGCGGCGCTCACGGAACTGGGGCCGACATTCGTGAAGTTCGGGCAGATCCTCAGCACGCGTCCCGACCTCGTGGGAAACGCGCTGAGCGAATCGCTACAAGATTTGCAGGACCGGGTGGCGGTCACGCCGTTCGAGGCCATCGAGGCGGTGGTCGTCGAGGCGTTGGGCAAACGGCCCGATGTGTTGTTCGCGAGTTTCGAGCGCGAACCGGTTGCGGCGGCGTCGCTGAGCCAGGTCCATCGGGCAACGCTCAAGAGTCATACTGCGCCGCGCAGTACGCTCAAGAGTCATACTGCGCCGAGCGGTGCGCAGGTGGCCGTGAAGATCCAGCGTCCGGACATCGAGCGGGTGATCGAATCCGACCTGAGCCTTATGCACTGGATCGCGGAATGGGTCGCGGCGCACGTCGAAGAAATCGCGTGGATGGACCCGGTTGGCGTGGTGGACGAATTCACGCGCTCGATCACGCGCGAACTGGATTTCACGATCGAGGGCCGCGTCATCGAACAGTTCCGCGTGAACTTCGAAGATGTACCCGAGATCTTCGTGCCGCAGGTCTACCAGGAACTGTCTGCCAAGCGCGTGCTGACGATGGAGTGGGTCGACGGGGTCCGCATCGACGCGACCGAAGCCTATCCCGCACGCCACTGCGAACCGAAGATCGTGGCGAACGTGTGCTGCGAAATGCTGTGCCGCCAAGTCTTCGACCACCACCTTTTCCACGCGGACCCGCATCCGGGCAATATCTTTGTGACGCACGACAACCAGATCGCGTTCCTCGATTACGGCATGGCCGGCCACGTCGAATATACCGACGGCATCGCGATCGCGGAACTGTTGCTGTCGATATTTCGCCAAGACGCGGAGGCGTGCGTCAATGCAATGTTGCCGTTGACGCTCACCGGCGAATGCGACAACCGCGCGCGGCTCCTGCATGAAATCGCAGACTACCTGGCGTTCGAGGCACGGGCCGTCGTCAGCGGCGGAAACGTCGGCGAAGGGATCAAGCGGATGGTCGATATCCTCCGCGACAACCACCTCCAACTTGCGCCGCGCTTCTCGCTGTTGCTCAAGGCGCTCGCAACCGTCGAATCGGTCGGCCACGTCCTCGACCCGAAGATGGATATGGTGCCGGTGATTCAGCCGCATGTCGAACGGCTCCTCGCGCAACGCTACTCGCCCTCGCGCATGATGCACGACGCGGAAAACGGCATCGCCGCAATGATCCGTCTCGCGCGCGAACTCCCCGAGGACCTGAAAGGGTTGATGGCGATACTGCGTCGGGGCCAGTTCCGCGCGCAAGTCCGCCACGAAGGGCTTGAACCCTTGATCGGCGCCATAGACCGTGGTAGCAACCGTATAGCGTTCGGCGCGATCACCGGAGCACTCATCGTCGGTTCGAGCCTACTCATGCGCGCCGGCACCGGAGTGAGCCATCTTGGACTGGCGGGCTATCTCGGCGCTGGTTTTCTGGGACTTGCCCTAGTAGTCTCTATCCTTCGGTCGAAAAACTACTGAAAGACGAAGGATAAACAACGAAAGCTCCAGGCAAGACAATCCACCAAAAATGAGAAACTGGACTTTTCATTAAATAGCTGTTAAGATCGACCATGTACAAGTGTAGCCCGAGCACCAACAAACGGAAGGACTTCGTGGTGGGAAACGTGTATAAGCTTACGGTACGTGCAGGTGCGCACGATACCGTGAACGGCCCTGTAAGTGTCGAATTGCCAGAATCTTACGAAGAATGCCCCGCGTTTGCCCTTATTATCGAGGGCACAAAGAAGTCCATACCGTGCCAAGTTGAAAAGACCCAAAAAGGCCTGCAGCTCACGTGGATCGTCCCAAACCTCAAAGCGGGATCCTCGCAAACACTCCTAGCGAAACCCCAAGCCAGCCCAGAGCCGAACAACGCCGTCATCCTGAATAATAACATCAAGGACGGGCGCGTCGACGTGCTCATCGGCGGCGACCTGTTCACCTCTTATCATTATGCGCATAAATGGGTTAGGCCGTTTCTGCATCCGGTGATTGGACCCTACGGTGCGCGCGTCACCCGCAATTGGCCCATGACCACGAAGGTCAAAGGCGAGCATCGAGACCATATCCATCACAAGTCGATATGGGTCGCCTATGGCGAATGTAACGAGACGGACAATTGGAGCGAGGAAAAGGGGCACGGTTGGCAGCGCCATCAGGGCTTCGACCGCGTGATTTCGGGTCCGGTATACGGCGAAATCGTGGCGCGCAACCATTGGTGTACCCACGACGAGAAAAGGCAGTTCGACGAAACGCGTGTCCTGCGCTTCTACGCCATGCCGGACGGCGAGCGACTGATGGATCTCGACGTGACATTCCAAATGACGCAAGGCAAGGTCGTGTTTCACGATACGAAAGAAGGCGGACTCGTCTCGGTGCGCGTGGCCAGTTCAATGGACGTGCGCAACGGTGGCCGAATCGAAAACGGGTACGGCGGCGTGAACGAGGGCGAGACGTGGGGCAAGAAGGCGCCCTGGTGCGATTACAGCGGCATGGCCGACGGCAAGCACGTCGGGCTCGCCGTGCTCGAGCACGACAAGAATCCGCGCTATCCCACCGAATGGCACGTGCGCGATTACGGACTGATGACCGCGAACTGTTTCGCGTGGAAATATTACCGGCCCGAAGAAGGGCAAGCCGGCGACATGACGTTTCCAAGAGGTGCAGTAAGGAACTGGCGATACCGATTGTTCGTCCACAAGGGCGATGCGCGTACCGGTGGCGTCCGAAACCGCTTCTTGGATTATATCGCGCCTCCGGCTGTTATCGTGGCGCCGCAAGGCGTCAGCTTCGGTTGATTCGTTACAACGGAAACCAGGACGGCATACTATGGCGAAGGCGACGCATCCCTCGAAGAACAAGTCGAAACCCGTAGCAAAAAAGGCGCCAAAATCCGAAGCCAAGAAGGCATCGGGAGCCGCGCCAAAACGAAAAGAAGGCCCCGCGCGGCCCGCCGCCCGAAAACAGGCATCGCCTAGCCCCAGGCCCGTCGCAAAAAAAACTACCCCAAAGAAAACTGTCGCGAAACCTGCCGCCCCAAGTTCCACCAAGAAGAAGTCGCCGCCGCCCGCCCCAAGATCTGCCAAGAAGAAGCTGGCGCCGTCGGTAGTCAAGACATCAAAGGCCGCACCACCGACGAAACCCAAGGCACAGCAAACCGCGCCGACGACGAAACCCGATACACAGCAAGCCGCGCCACCGACGAAACCCAAGGCACAGCAAGCCGCGCCGACGACGAAATCCGATACACAGCAAGCTGTGCCGGCGGCGAAACCCGCAGTGGTTACACCCGCCGCCGATGCAGCCCGAAGCCGCGTGAAGATACTTCCGCGCGAGTTCTTGCTCGCCCTCGCCTCAACCATCAAGAATGCCATCGAACCAATTATTAGAGAAGGGCGCGGACGCGAAATCGTCGGAAATGCGATCAGCGGCGATGCGACCTTCGAAGTGGATCGCGTGGCGGAGAAAGCGCTGCTCACGTTTCTGAAGAGCGCACGCATTCCGCTCGCGTACTATTCCGAAGACTCGGGCTACACGACCTTCACAAATACGCAACCGCAGAACCTGCTGTTGGTGGACCCGATCGAC
>CAIYET010000660.1 GCA_903925285.1 Candidatus Hydrogenedentota bacterium
ATCATGGCGTTGTAACCGTAAACGGTCACAGCCTGCATGATGTCGCCAATGTCAGTCGGGTGCGGTTTGGTTTCAGCAACCTGGAGTTGTAGCGCGAAGCTCACGGCGCGTTTCACGCCGAAGATGATCGGGCTTTCCTTGGTCGCAGATGTGTACGGCAGGTTGTTCGACCGATAGATGTTCACCGGACCGACATGACCAACAGAGTACTTGCGGATTGGGGACTGGGCATCACCAGATAACCACGCTTGCAGAACCTTCGCCTGCATCAGGTAGCTGTGGAACCAGCCGGGGACGATGGCATACATTTCGTCGTCCTGGCCAGTGCGAGCGCCGTCTTCCTTGTTCGTGGTAAGGATGTCCTGTTCCCAGAGCACCTGTTCACACGCCAAGAGATACGGGACGCAATCATCCGGTCCGATGGTGAGACCAGATCCAGAAGGGCCAAGATTCCACATCGAAGACTGAACGCCTGCGGTCTGGCCGATGTTGCTGGAGTTGGCCAACGTGGGCAGCACAGACAGGATCTCGTTGTCGATCTTGATGTTGATCTGTTTCGCGCCGTCTTCAGCCATGCGATTCCAATAATCCTTGTGACTGGTCTGCTTGTTGAAGATCGGGTTCATCGGGACGCGCCACCCACGAGCCTTGTTGATCTTCAGGTCAACGTCGGGCTTGTAGAAGTTTGTCTGCGTCGGGATTACCATGCCCTCGTTGTACACGAAGGTTTCCATATCAGGAAGCTGCGGAACATGCAGGATGTCGCCGAAGCCTTCGATGTCCTTGGTGAATTCCGTGTTGCAGATACCCATGTACATGCACATGCGATAGTACTTGTACAGGAAATCTGAATAGAACCGATCAGGAATTACTGTCGGCCCATAGATGGGTGCGCCCGATACGCTCGGGAATTGAGGTCCAGTGTAGGCATTAGCCATTGTTTTTCTCCGGTGCGCTAACAAAGCCTAGACGTGACAACTAAGCCATTCGGGGTTCTTAATCCCGAATCAGTCGGCCTTCATCTGCCGCGTCCAATAAGGCATCTCGTTCGCGCATCATGTCTTTCTCTGTTTTGAAAGTTTTGGTGACACCGCTGGCCGATATGGTGAACGGCTGGAACAAATCGCCTTGGAGCTTTGCAGCCTTGCGGTGAAACGCCGTTGAATAACCAATCGGATAGCTTCTCTTCGTGGGTTTTCCATCCTGTGAAGAAACGCCGTTGACCGTGGGGGCGGGACCGCTGCTGGGCATCAAACGAAGCGGAGGAACATCCACCGATCCATTTTCGCCTTCAGAGTCCTTTAACGATAAATGCGGATGCGCCTTAACGAACTTTTTGACAACCTGCAAAACCGCGTCGCGATTCCCAAGTTTCTTTGCCTGTTCGTAGGTTTCTCCAAACGTGAGATTTTCGCTACTGTCGGGATTCGTCTCGTCGGCAAACATCGACCATTCCATATCAGCCTTGCCGTCTCTTTTGATGGCAGACAGAAAGCCTGGATATGTGGCGTTAATCGCCAAGTCAATGGATGTCATACGGTCATTAACCGATGTCGTAGAAACACGCTTATTGATCGAATCAACCTTGTCACGCATTTCTGCCAGTTCAGCGTCACGTTTGCGGCATTCTCTTGCCGCACGCGCAATCTGCGAACTGGTTGAATCTGCAATGTCTTCGTCGGTCCAATCATGGGCGCGTAACACATCCTCATCCGTATTCGTCTTCGATCCAGTTTTGGATAATTGAGATTCAAGTGCCTCAATCTTGGCCGTAAGGTTTGAAACCTCTTGCGCCTTTACCTCTGCCAGTTTCCGTTGACGACCGTAATGGGTTTTCAGTCGGTTGTCCGAATCTACAAGTTGAAGTTTCAACTCTTCGATTTCCCGTTTCAGCGCCGACATATCGTCGTTCCCGTTGTCTTCTTCGACTTCTTGAACTTCGTCTGTCGGTTGCGTTCCGTTCTGTTCGACAGGTACGTTTTCTACAGCGGGTTGGTGTGGCTGTGACTGTTGCGCCTTCCGCTGTTCTGCGGCTTGCGTAATCAAAGCGTCCTGCTCCGCTGCTAAACGGGCCTTATTCCGTACATGAATCGGCATTCCACTCATGTCTTGTTCGTCGTGGTCACTCATTGTCTCTCCGTTCATGGGATCGCCGGATGTAGGCGAAAACCATGTTTATGCGTTTAGGATGTGCCACAAAGCCGGAATCATTCGATTCGGGGTGTGACAGCCTTACCGTAAAAATTGTTTTGTTAGAGAGCATTGTCACCCTCTGGGTTGTGTGCGCTATCAGCATTCAAAACCGCGTCTCGCGTATGAGACAAATCATCTCTCCATTGGGCGGCAAGGTCGCGATGAACAACGGCAATGGTCTGAAACTTGAATCGCAGTTCTTCGGTGTCTGCGTTCTCCAAAGATTTAAGTGCTTCCACGCGCCAATGCTCGTGCAGAACTGACAGTGTTGGGCCTGCCATCTCTCGCACGCGATTGAAGTCCCTGTCGGCATTATTCATTTGCGCCACCTGCTTCTGGTTGTGGCGTTGGCGCGGCCTGCTGTTGCTGTTCTGCGGCCTTCATCTTCTCGTCAAGGTCAGACGCTTCTCGGTCTGTCGGGATGACGGAATCGGGCAACCGCTGGTCACTGGCAATCGCCCGAAGAAGTCCGGCGCGGCGGCGATTGCTTACCAACGGATCGCCTTTCACGCGGTCGTAAAGTTCCATCTTTCGGCCTGCGTTGGCCAACCGGCTCAATTCAGAGAACAATCCCTGAGGTTCGATTTCCGCCTCGGTTTTTACGTTCTCATCCTCGTGATACATGTTGTTGAGTAAAATCATGCGCTTGAACGCCGGACGCCAAATGTCGCGTTCAATGCGGTAGATGAAGTCCTGCATAGGCTTCTTCATCTGTGATACGATTTCAGCGAACCCGCTTGCAGTCCTGCCTGCTCCGGCAGCGCGGTTTGTCCCCATGTCGGGATAAGCAAGTCCTGCCAGTTCGTAAGCCGCCGCTTCGGCCTCCTTGCGCAGTTCTTGAAGCTCTGCAAGGTTGCAATCCACCTTCTCAAATGTCACAGGCTTGCGCGTGTCTCCGATTTTCGCACAGGAAACAAACGTCTGGCCGGGAACAATCGGTCCAAGCGCCTGGCCTCCAACAAGGATCTCTGGCACTCGCGTTGTGATTGGGCGAGTACAGAAGCCAGCGTTGTCAACCTCTCCGCGTGCGGCGGCTGCATTGGTGGAGTCTTCGGACGCTGCTATCTCGCCAAATCCCTTGCCCCACAGACCGCCTACATCCGGCGCGTAAGACACGCTGCTATATGGCCGGAAGTCAACGCTGGGATCAAGAACAGAGACGAAAAGAACGTGGTTTGCGCATACAATTGCCTGAACTTCATAAAACTTGGTCGAAAGAATCTTGCGGGAATCGTTCGGCACGCCGGTAGACATAAGCCGATCACCACGAATGTGGCCAAAGAATCGAAGGCACTCAATGAACCCGTACTGACGCGCAACGAGGTTCCCGCGCTCTTCTGCCCATGCCCGACAACTGTCAAAACTGGTGAAGTAGGTAAATCCGCCTTCGCAAAACTCATTTACGCAACGATTGATCTCGTGCGGAATCCATCCAGGGCATCCGATCATGCCAAGCAACTGTTCCGGAGACAGTCGAATGCGGTCAACAAGATCGCCTTCTTGCCAACTTCGTGCTCCGGCAGCGGGGAACATGTCGAACGGGCTGCGCCAGTCGAAGTTCCACCCAAAGGTCTTTTTGCTGTCAACCTCAAGTTTTCCAGCAGCGTTACGAACGAACTTAGTGCGGTTTCGTGGTGCCGCATATGGGCCATAGATCACGCCAATTTTTAGCGTCAGCGCGTCGTCAATGCACTTGTCGAAAGACTCGTTCCAATTACCCTCTTCGAGTTGGGTATAAATCAGGTCTTCCATGTTGTGCGCCGCCGCTTGCGCCTTGGCCGTGGAATCCGCAATAACCTTCTCTTCAAGTTCTTTGGCGAGGTCGGCTACTTCGTCAATGGTAAGCGGATCGCCCTTTTGAACGGACCGAGTAACCCATTCTCGCTTCATCTGGGTAACGATGTCTTTGCGCTGCTTGCGAGTAAGTTTAACGCATCCGGAAAGGACAAGTTTCTCTGGACGGTCAACGCTGCCAAACGCATCGCAGACCTCGGCCTTGCCGGCGCGGCATAGCTTGTCGATCAAAAGAGGATAGTTCTCTGCGCCACGGATTGCGCGGATTGCCGCCATCTGCTGGCCACTGTAGATGCCGGCGC
>CAIYET010000661.1 GCA_903925285.1 Candidatus Hydrogenedentota bacterium
ATTTGCCACGACGACATTGTGCTGACCAACGGACCGGTGTGCAGTCCGCAGTGGATGCGAAAGCACATCTTCCCTCGCTACGAAGAGTTCTGGAGCATTCTCAGGGCGGCAGGCAAGGAAGTGATCTTCATGGTGGACGGCTGCGTGGACGCGTTTGTCGACGACGTGATGGCATGCGGCGCGCGCGGGATCATCAGTGAGCCTTACACGAATTACAAGGCCATCGCGCGCAAGTACAACAACTGCTTCATTGCCGGCGAGGGCGACAACCGCGTGCTGACGCGGAACAACCCCAGCGAAATACGGAGCATGGTCGAGTCGATGGTGGAGACGGCGAAGATGTCGGGCGGGTATATGGCATGTATTGGCAATCACATTCCGTACAATGTCCCCGGCGATGCGGTGAAGCGCTACTTTGATCTCTCCGCCGAGTTGGGATATCGGTAGCGTGCAGAGATAAAGAGACAACTGGTGTACGATTGATCCGCAGTGTTTCCAATCACGCGATGCGTATCCAACACAAGACCGACAGGAAAACCGTGCATGAAACCGTATGAAATCGTCCGTCGCGCCATCCACCGCCAGCGTCCGCCACGCATCCCGGTCATCTTCGGAAGTTTCGGCTGTAACGACAGGGTTGTCCTTCCGGTCAAGCCCCCCCTCGGCTGGGAGCCGCCCAGGCCCGGCGAGGACGAATGGGGTTGCGTGTGGGGGCATACCGAGGTCAAGAACATGGGACAGGTCGTGAAACACCCGTTTGCGGACGGCTTGCCGTCCAACCTCCGCACCACGGCTTGGCCCGATTACGGCATCGACTCCCGTTATCGCGAGTGCGAGGCTGCCCTGGCCCAGGCCGAACGCGAAGGCCAGTACGTTCACGCCGACATCTTCATGGTGCTGTTCGAGCGCATGCATTCGCTCTACGGTTTCGAGAACACGCTCTGCGACGTGCTCGTGGAGCGGGAGGCGATGGAGCGCCTCGCCGATCATATCGTGGAGACGCATCTTCGCTTCGTGGAAAACATCTCGCACCGCTTTGGATCGCGTATCCACGGCGTCACCATGAGCGACGATTGGGGCACGCAATCCGCCGCCTTCGTGAGCGCCGAGCTCTGGATGGATTTCTTCTATCCCAAGTACAAGCGCCTGTTCGATGCCATGCACTCGGCAGGCTACGATGTCTGGGTCCATTCCTGCGGCAAGGTGAACGAGATCGTGGAGTGCTACATCCGTGCGGGCGTGGACGTCGTGAACCTCCAGCAACCGCGCGCGCTCGGGATCGAGGAGATGGGAAAACGTTACCGCGGGCGCATCGCGTTCCAGAGCCTCTGCGACATCCAGCATACGCTCCCGACCGGCGACCGCCAGCGCGTCGATGCCGACGTGGATGCGCTCATGATGCACTGGGCGGACCGCGAAGGCGGGTTCATTTGCTCCGACTACGGCGACGAGGTGCTCGGCGTCAAGGACCCCTCGCTCAAAATGCACATGTACCGCCGCTTCTCGCAGTGGAGCGAGAAGCTCTACGGCTCCCCCCTGCCCGAGCCGAAGATACCGCCGCCGGTCCTGGCGTAATACCGAAACCGACAGGTCATAAGGAAACATCATGTCCACACCCGCCCCGCATGGCCCTGTTCCCAGTCCACGGCAACTCGCCTGGCACCGGCGTGAGTTGTACGGCTTCGTTCATTTCACGGTCAACACCTTCACCGATCGCGAGTGGGGGTATGGCGACGAG
>CAIYET010000662.1 GCA_903925285.1 Candidatus Hydrogenedentota bacterium
CGCGGACGGAATCCGCTCCCGCGGACGCCGAACCCGCCTTCGCGTAATCGATCCACGGATCACAGGAACGCAGAAAACCCGCGCCGCGATGCGCGGGCGCTTTCGTGTTCGGGCCGGACGCCAGCGATGGCGTCCGGCCCTTCGCGTCTCCGGCGGCCCGCGTGCCACCGGTCCACTCGTTCCACCGCGGCGATGGGCGGTTCGCCTTTCGCTCGGGGCGGAGTCGGGTGGCCGGATGCGCGGCCGCCGGGGGCACAACATGAAAGGAAGCCACATGAATCGACACGACGTAAAGGGCGCGGTGCCGTGCGGCGCACGCCCTACGCCCAAATTCCACCTGGGTCCGCTCGTAGCGACGCCGGGTGCGCTTGAGGCCCTGGGGCGCAATCGGTCCAACGGCCTCGAATACCTGGCGCGCCACGCGCGCGGCGACTGGGGCGACCTGTGCGACGAGGGCAAGCAATCCAACGACGCGGCCCTGCGAACGGGCGCGCGGCTGCTGAGCGCCTACCGCCTCGGCGACGGCACGAAGATATGGATCATCACCGACGCCGAAATCGACGACAAACATTCGCGCCAGGCCACGACCATCCTGTTGCCAGACGAATACTGAAAGGAAATCGACGATGAAGACAACGACATGCGGGGACGCTGGCGGCGGAACCGCGCCGTACAGCATCCCTTTGTACCGGCTGCAACTGGTCCAGGACGGGACCGTCGAGGGCTCCGCACTCAGCGCCCCGGCGGACGTGGCGCGAATGCTGAAGGATGTCGCCGCGGCCGACCGCGAGCACATGGTCGCCATTTTCCTGGACACGAAGAATCGGCCCATCGGACGTCACCTTGTGAGCGTCGGCACCGTGAACGGAACGCCGGTCCAGCCGCGAGACGTGTTCCGTGCGGCGCTGGTGGCCGGGGCCGTCAACGGCCTCATTCTCTCGCACAACCATCCATCAGGCGACGTGACGCCGTCGCGCGAGGACGACGATGTGACGCGCAACGTCGCGCGGGCCGGGGCGCTGCTGGGCATCAGATTGCTCGACCACGTCATCCTGGCACCGAACGGCAGCTTCTACTCGTACAAAGACAGCCGCCCCGACTGCATCGAGGCATGAGCGCGCACCGGATTCGTGAACCGTGAAAGGAATTCGCAATGAAAGCAAATGGGCACAACGTGCGGCGGCGCGCCTTCCGCTCGGAGGACCGCCCGGCCATGCACGAATTCACAGTCGTCGCGCTGGTCCGCCCGTGGGAGATCCCGTGGGAGGAAGCGAGCGCGATCGGGTCGGCGCTCACCATCGATTGGGTGCGCGCAAAGTCAGCAGACGACGCCCGCTCGGCATTCCACCTCATCTTCGCGAGGCGCACCGGTCTCACCCCGGATGACGTGGTTGTCATCACGATCTTCGCGGGGCACCTGACCGAGGGCGATGCCGTACGGCGGTCCATTCGAGTCGGACACAATGCAGGGAGCCTGTATGAGCCGACGGACGTGGATGAAGCCGCGAAGTCGATCCCCGTCAGCGGCCCCGCGCTGCTCAGCGTCAAGCAGTTCTTGGACAAGCACGCCTGCCTCACCATGGCGTGGCTGCGAGCCGCGCTGTTCAACCGTCAGACCAACGGGCTGGCCGCCGCCATCATCCAGTGCGGCAGAAAGATACTGATAGACGAGGCGCGGTTCTTCGAGTGGCTCGAAGCCCAGCAGGGACAGGGGTCCACGCTGGACCCGCGAAAGGAGAGGGCATGAGAACAACAATACAAACAGTCCGGCGGCAAATCTTCCGCTCGGACGTGAGACCGGAAATCGAGTCGGGCTTCCAGGCGGACGAAGCCGTCCTGAAATGGGCCGACGAACACCCCGTCGTGTGGCAGATCGTCACGACGCATCGGAGCAAGGCGTTCGGCATCGGGTCGTGCGAGTACATCGGATGGGCGCAGCGCAGCAAAGAGCCCGACGCCGTGTTGGAGCGCGTCCGGCATATCCACGGGCGAATCGTGCGGCCCGCGCTCCAGCCCGATTGCATCTTCCAGTGGCGCGCGCAGTTCACGCTGGCGCACTTCCGCGACAAGGGATTCAAGGGCGGGTTCTTCCAGCAGTGGGATGCGAGATTCCCACGGAGTTGTCTGACGCTGGACTACACGCCGGATACCCTCGAAGAGGTCATCGACCGCTTCTGCGGATGGATGGACCGATACCACCGCACCGCGAAGGTCACGCTCGACGGCGGGACCGTGCGCGCGTTCGGGGAGAGTGAATTCAACGGATCGGATGGCCGGTCGTAACGATCAACGAAGAGGAGAAATGGCGATGCTGCGATTCAGCGATGGCGTCAATCTGGATACCTCCGGGCCGCTGCGGGCGGTGCGCCTGGCCGATGGCTGGTACGTGCTCGGTGGTGGCATGAGCATTCCGGTTGCTTCCAACGAAGAGGCGGCTGAAACGATCCGCCAGATGACGGAACAGGGAGTAAGGAACGAGGACGGCGAGCGGCAGCCAACGCATGACGCGTGAAGGAGCGCCGCTACGCACAACCACAAGGAAAACGAAACATGGGCGACCTGTGTGACATGAATGACATTACCAGGGCGATGCGCTCCACTGAAGTCATGGCCCGTTTGAATGGCATCCGCGAGACGCTGGTCGGACGCACCGTGACCGACGTTGAGTTTAGTAATGAGGTGTACGCCATCACCATCCTGCTGCGCCTAGACAACGGCGACACGTTCCTCGCGATGGACCCGTCGCTCGACGTTGACGCGCTCCGCGAGGAGTTCGCCGACGTCATCGAGCGCGAGTACCTGATCGACTACCCCGAGCGCGCGAAGGACCCGCCGTGAGCGCCCGCGGGACGATGCTCGACATCGCCCGCGCCGCCATCGACGCGCGGGCCGTCCGCGACGGATACGCGCCCGGCGAATACGACGGCGCTGCGGACGACGAGGGGTACGTCACCTCGATTGTGAATGCACTGCACCACTGGTGCCACGCGCGCGGCATCGACTGGGACGCCGAACTGGCGCGCGCCGAGGAGCTCTTCGAGCAGGACGTGCGCGAGGGATACTGAGTGCGAAGTTGGCGAAGACGCGCATCAGCCTGAGAACTATAGCTGATGCACGTACAACGCGACATTCGCGGATGAGGGCGCGTTCGGGGGGTAGTCCAAGCTGACGGCCACCCGAAAGCGCCACCGCAACGCCCCCGGACGACGGCCCCGGCCGAATGGCCGCGGACGATCGGCCCGCCGGGCACTCAATCCGGCCCGAAGGGGCCGCGCTGCAAGTGTGAACCCCCATTCTCTCCCGTGGAACGGGTGGAACCGTGGGCCGCGACGACGCGAGAAGCGCCCGCGGCCACGGCCCGCCCGTCCGCATCTTTGGAGAGACCATCGCCGCCGCTCGGACCCCGCCGCCGGAAGTCCCGGATGGCGTGGGCCTCTGCGCGGTAGGCACCGGAAGGGGACCGGAAACGAACACGGAAAACCTAACAAATCATTGGGGGCAAGGAGCATGAGCGCGCGTGCAAAGGACAAGCCAGACCGCGCTCTGGAAAACCGCGCCCGCGCGCCGCCCGGCCCCGCCCATCCCAACCGAACCCGAAGAAGGAGACACCCAACATGAATGGCAATGGCGAGATGGCGAGGAAGTTCCGCTTCACGCAGAGGGACCTGGAATCCCTACCGGCGCACGACCCGGCGAGCGCGTCGCACCAGATGGAGTACTGCGACAGCGACATCGTCGGGCTGCGGCTGTTCGTGGGCCACACCGGACGGCGCTTCTTCTATCTGAGGTACCGCCTCAACGGAAGGAAGCGGTCGTGCCGGATCGGCGAATTCCCGTCCGTCAGCCTGAAGGAGGCGAGGACGCGCGCCCATGAACTGAAGAGCATGATATCCAGGGGCGACGACCCCGTGGCCGAGCGGCGCGCGAGGGCCGCCGTTCCCACGTTCGCGGAGTTCGCCAAGAACGAGTACATGCCGGACGCGAAGGCGCACAAGCGCAGCTGGCGGGCCGACGAGATACGCATCGACAAGGAGCTCGTCCCGCGATTCGGCAGGCTCCAGCTCACCGAGATCACGACGAAGGACATCCAGCAGTTCCACACGGCGAAGAGGGCCAGCCGCTTCCCCGCGACGGCGAACCGCTACCTGTCGCTGATGGCGCGCATGATGCAGATCGCCGTCGAGCGCGAGTACATCGAGCGCAACCCGGCGCGGGCCGTGCACAAGTTCAGGGAGGACAACGCGCGGGAGCGCCACCTCTCGAAGGAGGAGATCGGGCGGTTCCTCGAAGCGCTGGGGTCGCTCAAGAACCGGAGCATGGCGAACTCCTTCAAGTTCCTCCTCTTCACGGGCCTGCGCAAGGGCGAGGCGATGACGCTCGCGTGGCGGAACGTGAACATCGAGGCCGGCACCATCTACCTCGAAAAGACGAAGAACGGCAGGACGCGGACGGTGGTGCTGAACGCGCTGGCCCGGCAGGTGCTGGACGAGATGCTGGCGCTGCGCGAGGGCGACCACCCGTACGTGTTCCCCGGCAGAGATGCGAATGCGCCGGTCAGCAACCCGTCGAAGGTGTTCGCGGCGGCGCTGAAGAGCGCCGGAATAGAGGGCTTCCACTGCCACGACCTGCGCCACACGTACGCGAGCCTGGCCATCAACTCGGGGGCGTCGCTGTACGACGTGCAGAAGCTCCTCGGGCACGCGACGAGCCAGATGACGCAGCGCTACGCGCACCTCGCGGACGACTCCCTGCGGGCCGCGACGGAGAACGTGGCCAACCAGATATCCGGCGTCGGCCAGTGAGGCGAGTAGCGTGAGCAACACGAGTAACATGAGTAACATGAGTTTTGGAGTGAGGCCCCTGCCCTGACGGCGGGGGCATCTCACTGCGGCAGGGTCGAATGTGCGGCGCGCCGTCCTACTTTTGTTGCCGTCCGCGGTGGATCTGCCGCGGCGCGCACCCTATCATGGAGGCGTGCGGGAACGGATGGGGCGCAAGGAAACGGGAGGTCTGCGATGAGAGACGGTGGAGTATCGGCGTGGTGGAAACATGTGCTGCAAGCGCCCGTGGCCGATCCCGGCGACTGGGACAGGCAGCCGGAACGCGATGCCCTATACGGTGACTATGTCGCATTCTGCAAGAGGGCGCGAACGAAGCCCGTCCCACCCGATGCCTTCGTGCGGTATATGCGCCCACTCATGCCCGAGCGGGGCTTCGCCGCCCGCCTCCGCACCGCCCCCGATACGGTGAACTCGGGCGTATACAGGCGACGGGACGTCCCGGTCCGGTTCGAGCACCTGTGCGTCCCGGCGCTAGGCGAGTGCCGTCGAGCATTCGAGGCGACGATGGGCACCGGCCCGCTCACATGGCCGGAATGCCGCGGCGGCGACAACAGCCCCGAACAGGACGTATCCGCCGTCGAGGACTGGTGGCGGTTGAAATTGGAGAGCGGCGTCACGGTGCCCGACGAGGCGGACCCATACGGGCAAGATGACGTGTACTGGAACCGCACGGCGGCGGCGGACCTGCTGTTCGCCAGCTACCGGGGATTCTGCGAGGACGGGGGGCGCGAGCCCTTGCGGCCCGGATTCTTCGTGGAGCTCTTCGATGCGCTCCTCCCCACGGACGTTCGCAGCGACCGCCGGATTCTCTTCAGGGGGTGCGAGGGCAATGCAGAGGGGTGTGAGGATGTCGGCCAGCTTGAGCGCGTTCTGTGCTACCGCCTGCCGTCGCTCGCGGATTGCCGGGAGGCGTTCGCGGCCAACACCGGCAGAACGGATGCGTGGCCAGCGGCAGCGGATGAGCCCGCCAGGAATACGCCGGTCACGCGCGCGCCCGACCGCGATGCCGTCCAATTGTGGTGGCGATGGAAGCTGGCGCTGGGGTGCGTCATCCCCGACGATCGGATAGGGCCGCAGATGCCGAGCGAAGGGCCGACGTACGAGTGGGAGTCCTTCGAGTATGCATCCGCGCTGCACGCCGACTGCGCGGAATTCTGCCGCAGGCACGGCAGGCGACCGGTGGAAGTCGCGGCGTTCATATCCGAGTTCGCCGCCCTCGCACCAGCGGGGATGCCCGATGACCCCTCGCGGGATGAGATCGAGATCCCGCCCCTGGAGGAGTGCCGGGCATGGTTCGCGGGCCATATCGCCGGTGGGCCGATTGCGTGGCCGACGCGCGCTGACTCCAAGGACTGACTGGCTCGAATCCAGTTTAGACGGGGATCGCGTTGCAGACGCAACGTGCATATGGGTTTCGCATAGCAAATACAGCGATATGCCCCGCGGAGCGCGTGGGAGCCACGGACAGGCCTGCCCGCCCGTCCGCGAATAGCCCCCGGTGGAGGTCA
>CAIYET010000663.1 GCA_903925285.1 Candidatus Hydrogenedentota bacterium
CTCGACCCCGGACGGGTCGTACTGTGTCAATATCATCGTTAATAAAGCTTGACACCGTGTTCATTGTGCGCCCCTTCCAGGGTCGGTGGTTAAGCATTTGTGCCCGTGGGTTGTCACCCACGGCTATCCATGTTCCTCCCCTTCGGGGAAATTCAGTTGAGGCTACAACTTTCCCAAAGAGTGGAAGCTCTCTTATAAAGTACGCTAAATCCGGAAGAGCCGAATTTTAGATTGTCTTGACCATGACGATCGCATCTTCTCGATTGTTGTAGTAGCCGCGGCGGCGGTAAAGCGACTCGAATCCCATGCTCAAGTAGAGGTTTAGCGCGCGGAGGTTGGATGCGCGGACCTCGAGGGTGACTTGTTTCACGCCGAGGCGCTGGGCGCGGTCGAGAATGAATTCCATCGCGCGTCTTCCGAAACCGCGCCTGCGGTAACAATCACGCACGGTCACGCTCGTGATATGCGCCTCGTCGATGACGAGCCAGAATCCCACGTAGCCCGCGACTTGGCCTTCATCGAGCATGACGTAAAAATAGGCAATATTCTGCTCGATTTCCTGCCGGAACATGCGTTCCGACCATGGGTCGGGATAGGCCTCCCGTTCGATGGCCAGAACGCCCGCCAAGTGTTCTTCCGCGATGCGGACGAATATCGGGGAATCGAGCGGCTCGCGCATTTCCGGCGGCTGGGACATCGTTCGTCGCTCTCACATGGCCGGCGCGGCCGCTCCGCGCGGCCCCCGCGCGCGATTTTCTTCCGCCTGCGACTGGCGCAGATATACGGGCGACACCTGCGCCGGGTCGGTGTCGACGCCCGACTGAACCAGTTCGAGCGCTTCGTGCGCCACAGCCGCCGCGCGCGGGACCAGGTGCATCGACGCGACGATTCGCGCATGCGGTCTCAGCGCGAGGATTCGCTCGCGGTACAATGCGACGCCGTCGCCCAGCAGCACGGGCGCATCGGGCAGTTCTTCGATTATGCGCTCGACGGCGCTTACGCGGTCGGGCATACATTTGGTTCTGAAGCCGTTGTCGAATGTATAGACCGCGCCGTAGACTTCTTTCATGCGTGCATCGAGCAACGGGCAAACGGTCCCGTCCGCAAGCGCCGCCAACCGCGACATGGCATCGAGCGTCGGCACGCCCACCAGAGGTTTGTGTGCGGCCAAGGCCAGTCCTTTCCATGTTGCCACGCCGATGCGCACGCCCGTGAACGAGCCGGGGCCGATGGTCACCGCGAGCAGATCGATATCCGCCAGGCGCAGTCCCGATTCCGCCAACACCCAGTCGACGGTCGGGATGAGGCGTTCGGAGTGGGCGCGCCCGCAATTGACAAGCGTTTCGGCAAGAATGGCGTCATCGTCGCACACGGCGACGGCGTTAAAGGCGGTACTGGTATCCACAGCAAGAATTTTCATGAGGGATGGCCGACGTGTAGCGACGCGTGGTTATTTGCCGACTGCTGTATCGGCGCCGCCGTCATCGTCGGTACTGTCTCCGCTGATAATGTGTTTCATTTTCTTTCCGGGCCGGTAATTGACGACTTTGCGCTCGGGCACGGGGACCTGTTGACCCGTCCGAGGATTGCGTCCGATGCGCGAAGCACGCGTCTTGACCTCGAACACGCCAAAATCGCGCAACTCCCAACGATCCCCTCGGGCCAATGCATGCGCGATGACGTCGAACGTGCCTTCGATGATCTTCGCCACATCGCTTTGCGTCATCCCCAACTGCGTCGCCACGCTAATCACCAATTCCCGCTTGGTCATCGTCATGCGAAACGTCCTCCCGTTGCCGCGCGAGGTTTGGCTGATTCCGCGCGGTTGGATCGCGCACGAAGAATGCCCATCCTCAACATCGCATTATACCCACGTCATGCACGGCTTGCAACAGGCAGAATCCGTACCCAGACCTCGCGATTGCGGGGGCCGTCGAATTCGCAGAAGTAAATGGCTTGCCAAGTCCCAAGCGCCAAGGCGTCGTTTTCGATAAGGACGGTTTGGTTGAAGCCCATCATGCTCGCCTTGACGTGCGCCGCGGAATTGCCCTCGTCGTGTGCGTACGGACCTTCCCACGGAACCATTCGTTCGAGAGTCTGGATGATATCGCGCGCGACATCGGGGTCGGCGTTTTCGTTGATGGTGACGCCCGCAGTCGTGTGCGGAACGAAGACGTGGCAAACGCCTTCGCGTACGCCCGACTCGGCGACGACGCGCTGGACGTCGCGGGTAATGTCGACAAGCGCACTGTGCGCTGTGGTACGAACGGAAAGTTTCTGCATGTCAGAACTCCGCGTGGTTGAGGTTTCGCATGCCGAGTGCCATCGGCACGAACGTGCTGACGATGCTGAGCACGGTAATAAACGTGAGCACGACGGCCAGCGCCACGTAAAAGACCCACTCCTGTGAATACAGGCCGAGGACGCGCCATTGGAGGATAAAGGTCTGCGCGCCGACGACGAGCGTGATGTAGACGACGCTGAGCAGGAAATTGAGTGTACCGCCCATGCCCGACACAATTCGTGCGGGATTGTCTTCCTGAAAATTCGGATACAAAGTGCCGAGGCCGACGGCCAATCCGGAGAGTCCGAAGTTGGTGATAATCACGCTGTACACGGACAACGTGAAGTAGATGGGTTCGAGTTGCAGCATGAAGCCGGAAAGCATGGAAAGACCTACCGTGAAAAAGGACGTCGTCGCGACGCTGAGCCAAAACTTCTGCCAGACGAGTTGCCGGAACGACAACGGCGCGAGGCCAAGCACCCAAAAACGCCGCCCCTCGAGGCTCACGAGCGGAAACACGAACCGGCTCGTCAGCGTGGCGAGGATGAGCGTGCACGCCCCGATGTTCAGGCACGCGATCCAACTGCGCCAGAATTCCTGCTGGTAATGGCCCGATGCATTGCGCAGGTTGGCGATGTAGACAGCCATGATCCCGAAGAAGATCACGAACTGCGACCATTGCACCGGATCGCGCCAGAAAAGTTTCACGTCTTTGACGATCAGTACGCGGTAAGGATTGGGCACGCCGCGCAAGATCGGGTCCACAAGCCCGAGCAGGTGCTGGCTGAACAATCGCATGCGGCTGCGCTCGCGTCCTTCGAGCGAGGACCAGCCCAGGTAGAAGATCCGCTGAGCGGCTTCAGCGGCAATCCATACGATCATGAGAGCGTTCGACGCAAGCAGCAAAAAGTTGAAGAGGCATTCGCGGTAGTTGCCCGTCGCACCCGCCAGGATCCCGCGCGTGGCCCAGTAGCTTGGCAGGAACGGCGACTGCGTCTGCGCGGTCATATCGAGCAATGCGGGCAGAATCGTGTCCTCGGAGAGCCGCTGCGCACTGAACCAGTCATGCCAGTAGTAGAATAGAAGCAATATAACACAAATGGCAAGAAGTATCATCGTCCGCAGGCGCAGGCGCGGGAAAATGCGTGCGAGAATCAACGTAATCAGTGCGCCAATCCCCGCCGGAAAAGCAATATAGGGCACGAAGAATAGCAGCGAAGCCGCATAAAACAACGGCGAAGCGTGCGTCGCCACACCGTACGCCAGCATCAGCGGCGAACCGAGATACGCCAGCGCCCACGAACTGAACAGGACGCATTCGCAGAAGCGCGACAGGAAGAACGCGCGAAACGTCATCGGCGCTTGCAGGAGGTAATTCACCTCGCGCGAACGATAGAGCGTCGAAAAGGCCACGAGCACGTTCGAGAAGACGAGCATGACGAACACCGCGAGCATCAGCACGCCAAGCATGCGCGCCAAGATGATATTGCCGATGCCGCGTCCAGCCCCGCCGACGCTCGCACCGAAATCGAGCAGCCATTGAAAGCCTTCTCGAAACAGGAAAAAGAATCCGATCCAGAACGCGACCGCGCAGAAGGTGATCACGCCGACCTTGAGCTTGGACTCTTTGCGGACGGACGCGATCGAGTGGATCGCGATCCGCCGCTTGGCCCACGCAATCGAGCGGATCGGCGTCATCCCTACTCCTCTCCCTGAGTCAGTTCGAGGAAGACATCTTCGAGCGAGCCGGGATGCTGTGCCATTGCCATGATTTCGGACACCGAACCGAGGTGCAGCAGGCGTCCGTTGTGGATGATCCCGATCCGGTCGGCGATCTCTTCGGCGATGCTCAGCGTGTGCGTCGACATGAACACGGTGACGCCTTCGCGCGTCTTCTCGCGCAGGAAATCCTTCACGAAGCGAATGTTTTTCGGATCGAGTCCGACCCACGGCTCGTCAACGATGACGACTTTCGGGTTGTGGAGAAAGCAAGAGGAAAACGAGAGTTTCTGCCGCATACCATGGCTGTAATCTTCGATAAGCTCGTCGCCGACATTCCTGATTCCGAAGATTTCGAGAAGATGTTCGCCATAGTCCGTCACGTGCGAATCCGGAAGGCGATACAGGCCAGCCACGAACCGCATGAACTCGCGCCCCGTCAGTTTCTCATACAGAAACGGACTGTCGGGGATATATCCGATCAGTTGCTTCGCCTCGACGGGTTTCTCCTGGATGTCATAGCCGCCGATCACGGCGCGTCCCTCCGACGGGTGCAAAAGCCCCGTCAGCATCTTGATCGTCGTCGTCTTGCCGGCCCCGTTGGGGCCGAGGAAACAGAAGAATTCCCCGGCGGGAATCCGAAGGTTCAACGCCTGCACCGCCGTTTTTTCGCCAAATCGCTTGGTCAGATTTTCCGTGTGAATCATGTGCGTATCCCGATTATTCGATGGCCACGATTTCCATTCGCAACTGGCCGAGAAACGGCAGGAGTTGCGGCCATGCCTCGATGTTACCGTTAAGTAGTTTGACGTGTGTCGCGTCGGCGATAGGCTGGCCGAGCGTCGGCTCCATCGGGATCCAACGACCCACATATACCTCCGGCCACGCGTGGTAGTAGAACCCGTTCAAGTCGTCGCTCCACACCAGTCCGATCGCGACGCGCGTGGGGATGCCCGCCGCGCGTGCCAGCGCTGTGAACAACACCGCGTGCTCGTTGCAGTCGCCTTCGCGCGTCTCGAGCGTCTCGAGCGCGGACGGCACGCTCAACACGACCGTCTTGCGGATATTCGTGTAGACCCACTCGTACACGCGCATCGCGCGACGCCACCGGTCCGTTTCGTTTCCGACGATCTTGGCAGCCAGTTCCTTCACGCGCGGATGTTCGGACTGGATAAACGCGTCGCTCGCCAGACTCGCCTTGAACGCGTCATCCGTTGGATCGGCGGGCGTTGCGCCGGACGGTTCCGGCGGCGTCGCGATGGTATACTCGGCGCCCCTGGCCGTCTGCACGTCGTCCACTGGCGGGTAATTCGTCTCGGCTACGCCCGACAGGCGCACAACCAGACGCTTGGCGCCACGGAACGGTTCCGGCCCCGTCGGGCGCACCGCGACTGTGCGCAGCAAGTCCGCCGGCGGCGCTTCGCCGGTAGGCGCGAGCGCTTCCTGGGGCGTGATGCGCCGCAACGAGAATCCCAGAGGCGTTTCCGCGCGGACGACCTCCTCGTTGTCGTCCAGCCACGCCTTGGACGAAATGCCGTTGGCGGTGGTCTCGATAACCTTTGTGCGGACCTTTTCGCCGGCCGCTTCGATGGTTTCCTCGCCTACGCATTTCACGTGCGCCTTGCCCATCGCGAAGGTCATCGGATCAAACGCGTCGATCACGACTTCCTGGCCCACGCGCAATGTCGGCACGTTGAGCGTGGTCGTACCCATGATGCCCGACAGTAGCAAATCCTTACCTATAGGAAACTGAAACGGAATCGCTTCGCCGCCGGTGAACACCTGCGCGTCGAGCTTGCCGTCGGCGGCCGTGGCGGAAACGCGCATGTTGTGCTCGCCCGAACGCACTTTGAAATCGAAATCCGCCTTGCCGCCGTCCTGCGGGATCCACGCCGCGCCCGAGATGAACAGGTCGAGCGGCGTCGCCAACAAGTTGAGATGAAGCCGTGCAGTGCTCGTAAACGCCACCCCGATGTGGCCTTCGCGCGTATCCGGCGTCGTGTTGATATTGACGAATCCGACGCGCGTGTCGCCGGAATAGACGCCCATCCACGACGAACTTGGCCGAAGCACGCGCGGAGGAACCAACGCCCGCTCGACCCCGAAGAACGGAATCGTCCCCTCGCGATAGAACAGCCATACCATCATGGCGACCCAAAACGCCACGATGGCCAGCGAAATTAACTGTCGACTTGGCCGCCGCAACACTTTTTGTATTTCTTCCCGCTCCCGCAAGGGCACCTATCGTTTGGATTGACTTTTGGCCCGACCCGAATCGGTCTTTGTTTGGCCTTTGACGCCGCTTCGCCGGGCGCGCCGCCCTGCGCTTCCGACGGCTGGCCCGCCAATGCGAACCGGCGCGTATCGTACGAAGCAAAACTGCGGTCCTGTTCCTTGTCCGCCGCCACATAACTGTACTGCGACAACTGTGCGAATGGGTCACTCTTCGCAGTGAGCAGGCCGCGCCGTGCCTGAATTTGCCGCGTGCGCCGGACTTCCGGGTCCGTCAGGCGGAACAACGTCTGCGTGACGTTTTCCTCGACCGCGCTCATCATGTTCTGGAAGATTTCGAAGCCTTCGGTCTTATACTCGATGAGTGGATCCTTCTGGCCATACGCGCGAAGCCGAACCGACTCACGCAGGTAATCCATCGAATACAGGTGATCGATCCACTTGTCGTCGGCCGCGCGCAGCAGGGCCATCATCTCGAGATCGTGAACGCGTTTTCGAGCAAGCCGCGGAAAGTCGACATGCGAATCGTCCCCCCCAATCTGCTCGCGGAACGCCTGCCGGATCTCCTCCGCTATGAGGCTTTCCCGCCGCACATACTCGTCGATCGCCTGCCGCAACAGACTTTCGAGCATCGGGGCCGGTTCCTCCGCCTCGCCGCCGGTGATATCCGGCTCGAACCCGAAGAACTTCCGGAACGCGGTCGCCATCCCCTCGAGATCCCACTCGTCGGGCTGGACGTCATCCGGCGCGTACTCGCCGACGACATCGGCGATCACGTTTTCGAACATGGTGTGCAGTTGCTGCGTCACGTCGCGATCTTCGAGAACGTCCCGGCGCATCTTGTAGATGATACGCCGCTGTTTATCCATGACCATGTCGTATTCGAGCAGGTGTTTGCGGATCTCGAAGTTGTACTCCTCGACCTGGCGCTGCGCGCGTTCGATGGTCCGCGTGACCATACGCTGGCTGAGCGGTTCGTCGTCCATTTCGTTGCCGCCGAACCAATCGAGCATCTTCTTGACCTTGTCGCCTCCGAACAACCGTGCGACCTCGTCCTCGAGACTCACGTAAAAGCGCGTCGTGCCGGGATCGCCCTGGCGCCCGCAACGTCCACGCAACTGGTTGTCGATGCGGCGCGACTCGTGCCGCTCCGTCCCCACGATCGCCAGTCCGCCCAATTCGCGCACGCCCTCGGCGAGCTTGATATCCGTGCCGCGGCCCGCCATGTTCGTCGCGATCGTAATCGCGCCGGGTTTGCCGGCGCTGGCGATGATCGACGCTTCGCGTTCGTGATATTTTGCGTTGAGAACCTGGAAGTCCTTCACGCCACGCTGTTCGAGCGTGCTCGCGACCAGTTCCGACTTTTCGATCGAGACCGTGCCGACCAATACGGGCCGGCCCTCGGCGTGTATACGGCAAATCTCGTCGACGACGTGGCGGAACTTCCCCATCTCGGTCGCGAAGACGAGATCCGTCGTGTCCTCGCGGATGAGCGGCAGATTCGTCGGAACTTGCACGACATCGAGCGAGTAGATCTGGTGGAATTCGCCCGCTTCCGTGGCTGCGGTACCCGTCATACCCGCGAGCTTGTTATAGAGGCGAAAATAGTTCTGATAGGTGATCGTCGCGACCGTCTGCGACTCGAATTGAATCGATACGCGCTCCTTGGCTTCGACGGCTTGATGCAGACCGTCCGACCAGCGACGTCCCTCCATGGCCCGGCCCGTGAACTCGTCGACGATCAGAACCTCGTCGTTCTGGAGCATGTATTCTTTATCGCGTTTGAAAAAATGGTGCGCACGGATGGACTGCTCGATCATGTGGACGATCCCAAGGGCGTCGTCCACGTACAGATCCTCGACGCCCAGCAGCCGCTCGGCCGTTTCCATGCCGTCCTCGTTGAGCAAGACATGGTGGCCCTTTTCCTCGAGCTCGAAATGTTTGCCATTACGGAGTTGCCGGACCACTTCGTCGACCTTGAAATACAGGTCCGTGCTCTTCTCCGGACGCCCCGATATGATCAGCGGCGTCCGTGCCTCGTCGACGAGAATCGAGTCCACCTCGTCGACGATCGCGTAGTTGAGCAGACGCTGTACCCGCATTTCTGGCCGTAGCGCCATGTTGTCGCGCAGATAGTCGAATCCAAACTCGTTGTTGGTGCCGTATGTGACATCGGCACGATAGCCGACCTGCCGCTCGCCCGCAGACATGTCGTGTTGAATCAGACCGACGGTCAGGCCGAGGAACTTGAAAATCGGCCCCATCCATTCGCTGTCGCGCCGGGCCAGGTAATCGTTCACGGTAACGACGTGCACGCCGTCGCCCGTCAGCGCGTTGAGGTAGATCGGCATCGTTGCGACGAGCGTCTTGCCTTCGCCCGTGACCATCTCCGAAATGCCGCTGCGGTGCAACACAATACCGCCGATCACCTGCACATCGAACAGGCGCATGCCCACGACCCGCTTCGATGCCTCGCGCACCACCGCGAACGCGTCAGGCAAGATGGCTTCGAGTTTCGGCGCCAAGTGTTTCATAAGCGCCTTGAGATACTCGTCCTCCTCCATCGAGCCGATCGGGTTCTCGCGACGATATTCCTCGCGTGCTCGAGACAGACGTTCCTTAAAACACGTCGTCTGCGCCCGCAATTCGTCGTTCGTCATGACGACATACGACGCCTCGCAGTCGCGGACCGCTTGAAGCGTCGGCATCATCTTCTTGACCTCGCGGTCGCTACTCGTGCCGAAAAGGGACTGCAAAAATTTAATGATCGACAACCGATAACCTCCAACAACCGCGTAGTAGGAGTTAGAAGTTAGAAGTTAGAAGTTAGAATGACCCCTTCGGGGCTTCAGGCGAACTCCTAACTTCTAACTTCTAACTCCTCCCAGGATACATAGGCATCATACCAGACCCCGAAACCAACGCCAAACGAACGTTCGTGCTCGGCCACTTCATCCTTGACGCCCCCTTCTTCTCCCATCACCCAAACCGAAGGGCGCCGACCAATCTGGTCGGCGCCCTTGTATCTTGCCTTGGCATTGAAGCCCTGATTTATTTCCTGCGCCGCGACAGCAGCGAACCGCCCAGCGCCAAACCACTCGCCAGGAGGCCGAGGCCGATCGCGCCGGCTACCGGCATACCCGTTTCGGTGACCGTCAGCGTGGCGGAATTTGCGACCACCATCCCGTTGAAATCGGAGACTTCGGCTTGATAGATGCCAGCATCGTCCTGCGTCAACGAATCGAGGAAGAGGCTTTCCACTATGCTCAGCGTGCCCACGCCGCCGACCTTCGTCCACGCGTAATACAACGGCAGGTAACCACCCGTCGTGGTCACGCTGAAGGTACAGTCACCGCCGATGGGAGCACTGACGTCAAACGGGCCTGTGACCTCGAGAGGGGCCGCGACTTCGAGCGAAGCGGGGAGGGAGGGGTGCATCACACCGTCATAGGTCACCTCGCACCAGTAGCCGCCGATGTTGTCGGGCGTTACACTCGAAAGGGTGATGCTCGCGGTGTTGCCGCCAACGTCTTGAACGGCTTTGCCGCCATTTTCCCATTTCCACTGGTACTTCATCAGCGCGTCCGCGCCACAGTTGGCCACCACGGTAAACGCAGGGGAGTCGCCCGTGTATGCGCGAACGTCAACGGGTGACATCGTGAAGTACGGCTCGATCCAGTTGTTTACATTGCATGTTGGCGAAACGGTC
>CAIYET010000664.1 GCA_903925285.1 Candidatus Hydrogenedentota bacterium
TCAGCCTGCATTTTTGTCAATACTATGTTGCACGTTTCTTCTTAGAACCTGTACTTAATGGACAACTGTCCATTAAGGCCGAAGCTTTTGGCGGCGCCCCCCATTAAACCATTGATTTCAGACGTGACCATGAGCGTGCCACACTGGCCCGTGAGGCTCAAACCGACTTTGGCCAGGTCGCAGCTGTCAAAGGCTGAATACTGGCTCACGGAATAACCATAAATCGTCCCGGTGGTTTGAACCTTGGGATTTGTGAGCGTACGCTCATAGCCGAGAGTGAGGGCGGGCGCTATGGTCCAGTCCCCTAATGGCCGGCCGTCAAGGCTTATTCCCAAGTCGAACAACATGCTGGAATAAGTTTTGTCGATGGCGTTGAAGTCTAGGGCAAGTTCACTACCGCTTTCGTCGAAGCTGCGGAGGTGTACCCCGGTAACGCGACTCGCCGTTTGCAGCGTGAAAGTAAATGGCGCGGAGCGGATAATGTCGCCAAGCCCCACGAGACCGCCATAATACACACCGTCAGTATTTCCGGTTGGGTTCCCCAGGCCTCCATCCAGGGAGCGCGTGCATACGCAGGAGACATAACCGACATCTGCATGGGCGGTCATAAAGGGCCCGGTCTCCAGACTCAAAAACCCGTAACGTCCGCCAATCGTTGTCAGAACCGTATTGACGGTGGCGGTAGCCTCGGCGCTTCTCACCGAACCCCAGTCTGAGCCGACGCCAAGGTCGGCACAGACATGATCGTTAAAGCGGTGGGTGATACCTATTAGCATGCCGTCATTGTACTCTGTGCTGGAGGCAGCGTAGGAGGAGCTGTAGGTCGAAAACCCTCCTCCGAGATCCGCCGCCCAGAAGCTGGTCTGGCCTTCACAAAGACCACAGCCCCTCGTATAAGACGTGATCCCCTCGTCGATCCACTGTGACCGGCGCAACAGAAAAGAGGCCGCATCGGCGTAGATCTGGCCGCCAACCTGATTCTCGACGCCTCCGAGCGTGCCTGTGTCTATGGCCGACTGCAGATAGTAATTAAAGGCGGTATAGTTGCCCGACAAGGGAGAATTCTGGAGGGTATTCAGAAGTCCGGCGCCGGCGGCGGCATTGCCGACAAACCCGTTTTGTCCGGGTAGCGTCGGATAGTAGACCATCTTGGCGCGTAGAACGTAGATATCTGCTTGGCTGAGCCCCAACCCCTGAATCAGATAGGCATTCATCGAACCATACAAACCTCCTGCGGTCACTGGTTTGTTCACTTGACTGAACGCGGCATCAAGATAGGAGGGGTCGACTCCCACAAGGGCATAAATAGTCGCAGGATTCCCCACGAGATTGTTCGTCAAGTAAGTGATAAGCTTTTGCATATAAAAGTTGGTAGCAATATAGTCCGTCTTAATGGTCGCCGGCGACACCCCGGCTATGCTTTCCAGGATAGCCGCCGTCCACCCGGTGCGATCCTTACCCGCATCGCAGTGGAATAAAACAGGGGTGGAAGCCTGTGCCAGAGTTAGCAGGACCTGGCCAA
>CAIYET010000665.1 GCA_903925285.1 Candidatus Hydrogenedentota bacterium
AAGGACTTGAGCAACGTCTCGAAAGGTGGGCCATCGCTTTGATTTGGCTGCACTGGCGTAGGCGGCATCCAGGGCGGAAATGAGCAGCGATTCGCTGCCCGCTCCTTGACAGTACGCATGCGAGAGTGCGCCAATCAGTTTTTTTGTCCAGACTTCGATGCTTGTCCCGGGAGGAGGCACAAGCGCGTTGAAGTGAAACGGCGCAGTTCGATTGTCGCCGGCTGTAAACACGAGAATCGCCGGATAGTCGCGCAAGAGCGCCCGGAAAGTTCTCTTGAAGTCGACAAGAATGAATGGGACTTTCTGTTGGATGAGGCCGTCGAGAATCAAAGCAATCCCGTTCGACTTTCCTGAACCGCTCGATCCATATAGGCCGACGTGCCTCAAGAGTTCGTCCTTGCGCAAGCCAAACATGCACATACCCCTGCCGCCATACAACACCTTGCCTAAGTCGATATCACCCAGGCATGTTTCCGGCGGCGGTGGCGGAAATAGGCCCGCGGGTGCCTGGGCTGGATTGTCGTTGAGCAAACGCGCGGCATAGGCATCGATCAGGTTCTCGATTTCGCGCTTCTCGATTCCGTCAGCAGCAAGATAGGCTGAGTAAAGGCGTTTGATGCGTTCAGCGGGCAGGACCGGCACAAGCTTACGAAGGGTCTCGCGAAACGTGGGAATCATTCACGCATCAGCCCCTTACGTTTTTCCTCGTGATACTCGCGCACCAGTTCACGAAGCTCCGACTTGAGGCTGGCGATATCTTTCCAAGTCGCGGTAGTCTCGTGACGTTTTTCTGCGACGAGCGCCGCAATGTCCTTCTCCAGAGAGGCTCGCCTGCGGGGGTCACCAAGTGCCGAGGGGGTGTTTCCCCATGGCGCAACGGCCATCAGCGCAGTCTTGAGCTCGCACATTTGGTTGTCGATGTCGTCGAGCGTCACGTCCCGCAATAGCTCCCGTTCCTCAATTTCCTTCAAGACTTGGGCAATGGCGGCTTCGAGAATTCGCAGTTTCCCCTGTACAAAGGCTTCCAGCGGATCCGATGTAAGAGATGCTGGAAGCATAAGGTTCGCAGGCAAGCATGCCTCGGACAAGCTTGGCTTCAAGTTGTTCTCGCTCCCGCTGCAAAAGTACTTCGGGCAGTTCGGGACATAGTAGGGAGTCGATTTCATGTTGGGCATTTACCTCCGCCTGCGTGGGCGACCAGATGTAATCGTAACGATGATCAGAGGGTGTGGAAGAGGCCCAGGGGAAGCCTGCGATGTACTTGGCTGCGGCGATGTACTTCAGCGTGAAGTACAGGTTGTCTTGGAACAGGCTTCCGTATGCTGGGGCTCTTGGAATAATTCATCACCTCCGATACCACTGGAAAGTAGTCCAACTATTTTAATGTTTCTATTGTGCGGGATTTTCCCGACAGCATCATCAGGATTGTCATCTCCCCGCCACGCAAACGCCGCCATCAACAAATGACTCACCGGACCCTCCGCCCCTCGCTGAACGGCCCAGCCGCGCGCTTGATGGTCTGAAGGCAGGGTCGGATGAGAACTCGATCGCGCGCTTTCGCACGCGATACCGAGTTCATTTCTCTCCCCTTTTTCAAGGGAGAGAAATGGAAGCGAGAACGTCCAAGAAGAGACGCAACTCCCCGATATCAAAACGATGGAGGTAAACAACCATGCAACCCAAAGAAAAACCAGAACACATCAAAGTCGGTGGTGTCCGCCTCACCCTGTGGAAGGACACCCGAAAGGGCTCCGACGGCCGGGTCTTTGAGAGCCGTACCGTCACCCTGGATCGGGCGTACAAAGACAGCCAAGGTCAATGGCAGAACTCAGCCAGTTTGCGCGAGAACGATATCCCCAAGGCGGTCGTCGCTCTCCTGAGAGCGTATATACAGATCATGGAGAAGAACGCGGGTGAATCCGATGGGAACGATTGAGATCTTTGTGCCGGGGATGCATACCCCGGCGTTTTTTCACTCGGAAGTGATTACACAATCGGAAGTTTTATAAACCCAGGGCCATTCCCATCCGTTTACCATGATGAACATAAAAAAAGAAATCGAAAAACTCATCGCCGCAAAGAAGCGCACGGAACTGAAGCTACGCGAACTCGACTGCGAAATCCGGCACCTATACGCCCGCCTCGAAGAAGACCGCAGATGCATGACCCGAAAATGCCCACTTGACGACGAAGAAGACACGCCAATCGAACCCTTGCTGTGATGGACCCTCACATCAGATTGAACATCCGGACATACCGCGAGAAACCGGCACATTGCCTAATTTGTCACCGTTGCTTATCGATCCACATCCGATCCAGTTCATGCCGATGCGCCTCAATTAGGCTCCGAATGATACCGGACTTCGACGCCTTCCAGTGTCCAGCCCGGCGGAGTTTCAACACCGCTTCGTCTAGCAGGTGTAAGTGCTCGGTGTGGAAACCGACCGGCACGAAGCGCGGGCTTTCTGCTACAGATGCGTCCTTTTGAGCGGGCGGTATTGACAACGTTGCCGTATTACCCCCGTCCGAGTCTCGGGATGGATCGCGACCTTCGGATATACTATCCACGCTTTTGTTCTCCGTTGTCTCGGATTGTTCCGAACTGAAGATGTCGAGGTTTAGCCTTGACATAATGCGATCACCTCCCCGGCGAATTTTCTATACTGGGCGGCCGCTCTACTCTCCGGCGCGTATTCGATGATCGAGCGCCCGTGACTGGGGGCCTCCTCAGCCCGTACATCGCGTGGCACGACCGCCTCAAAGACGTGCACCTGTTTCAGATTCCGCATGCAGTCCAACGCCTCGTTGTTGGCTTTGGAGAGAATGTAAAATTTTGTGGGCAGGACGCCGAGGACCCTCATAGCGGGATTCAGCCGCGCCTTGACCAAGTTCAGCACATCGAGAACGTAGCGCAGTCCCCGAAGACTGAGAAACTGGGTCTCGCACGGAATAACCACGCCCTGGGCGGCGGCCAAGCCGTTCAACGTTAGCAGCCCAAGACTCGGCGCGCAATCAATGACGATGAAGTCAAATGAAGAGATGGCAGGTCCGAGGCACTCGCGTAGAACAAGCTCCCGGCTCATGCGCGACGTTAACTTGAGTTCGGCCTCGGACAGACTCAGGTCTGCCACTGCGACGCTTAAGCCGGGCAATGAAGTCTTGACCACAACATCCACGATACTCCGTTTTACAGGGCCTTCGTTTAGCAGGACGTCGCGCATGGTCGGCTGCGCGTCCGTCGCCTCGATGCCAAGCAGTGCCCGCGAGGCGTTGGCCTGCGGGTCCATGTCCACCACCAGACAGCGTTTGCCGTAGCTCAGACATAGACCTGCGGCCAGGTTAACGGCCGTGGTCGTTTTTCCTACGCCTCCTTTGTGGTTGAACACCGTAATAATTGTCGCTGAATTCATGGTCTTGCCGGGACCTCGCCAACGCATCAACAGACGATCACGTCCCGGTACAACCATTCGCGCATAGGTGCTTTATAAGCTTTTCGCAAGGCTTATAAGGATGGGCTTCTTGGCAATATCCAAGATGGACTTGCCAGAACGATTCCGCACGGAGATTGAAAAAACGGACGCGCGCCTGCAGGCTGCCCGACAGCACTTGATGCTACTGGACAACGAAGGTCTATACGTGTTGGAACGATGGCGCGCGCTACGGCACTTCAGATTGGAAGACTGGCCTGATATTCGGCGCCAAAAACGAAACCATTAAATACTCGAGCGCACCTCCAGTCCGAGGGGAACCCCGGCCCACGGCATACAAAGCGAAGACAAATACAACTGACTCGCAAACAACGTATGCCTGGGTCGGTGAACCCTGTCCACACTCACGATGATCAAGAATCCTCTTCTTTCCGGAATGCATCGCGTCGAAGCCAGGATCGATAACTACCGGCTTCGCGCCAGGCATTTCTACTATCGCGTCATGTTGTATCGCCATGACTGCCCCCGCTGCGGCGGCCGGCTTGTTTCCACCGCCCCGAGCCGTGCGCAATGCATCAGTTGCAAGATCACCCTCGATCCCACGGTCCATTTCCAGGTCAGTCCATGCTGCGGCGCCAAGCTTGTTCACAAGATGCTTCACTACGCGTGCGGCAAGTGCGGTCGCACCGTGCCATCGCGTTTTCTCTTCGACGAGATCGCATTCGATAACAACTACTTTGCCCTCAAGATGCAGGAATCGCGCGCGCATCGGCGGCAACGAAGACGCGAGATCGCGGCGATGCTGGCTGCTGCGCGTTCGGAAGAACTGCCGTTCACCGCCATCGAGGAGTTCTGTCTCCCGTCAGGCCTCGATAACGATCTGAACGACTTCGTAGGAAGCGTACCTGCGGTTATGCTGCTCACGGATCTCACCGGCGAGAGTGAATACCAAATGGAACAATACAGGGACCTTATTCTGTCGCGACTCAACAACTGCCTCATTCAGTTCACCGCGATTCCCGCTCTTTGCCCTGACCCCCGCATTGACCGGACCAGACGATTTACAACACTTATTTTCATGGAACAGGCCCGCGAGGTCTGGCTGGAACAACAAGGAACCGAGATCCTCGTGGCGCCGTATGAAGCTCACAACTAAAGATGCGGCTTTTCTGGAAACGCTAAGAAGGCTGTCCGATGAAAAACAGTTGAGCATAGAACTAAAAGAAGATGTCCTCAAACGGCTTGTCTTGCGCCAGAACTACGGAGACCGCATCCGGAGCTTCCACATGACGCGCCAAGGCGTCCGGTGGAGGTTCAACCACATATTCAACCAAATGTACGTAAGCGCTTATCTCACCATTCTCCTGGTCGAGTCCAACTTCGGCACGGATCTTAGGCACTATGCGATGGCCATTGCCAAACAGCGCGCAGAACTTCGGCACAAAGCCCAACAATTAGGACAAATTTCCCTTCCCCGACGAGAAAAAGCCAAGCAGACGGCAACTCCAAAGCCCTCGACATAGTAAAGGGAATCACCCTCCTAAACCGGCGGTCAGAACAGCCCAAGACAGCCTCAATTGGCCCGGAATTCCACCCGGTTCACGCATAACAGTGCCC
>CAIYET010000666.1 GCA_903925285.1 Candidatus Hydrogenedentota bacterium
GGCGACAGCGCGTGCATCCTGCCGCCGTACGACCTGAGTCCGTCCATCATCGAACGCGTCAAGGCGCAGACGCGGGCGCTGGCGCGCGAACTCCACGTCATCGGCCTGATGAACATTCAGTATGCGGTGCGCGATGAAGACATCTATCTGCTCGAGGTCAATCCGAGAGCTTCAAGGACCGTTCCGTTCGTCAGCAAGGCCACCGGCCTGCCCTTGGCCAAGATCGCCGCGCGCGTCATGGCCGGCAAGACCCTGAAGGAATTGGGCGTGACGGAAGACCCGATGCCGGCGTACGTTTCGGCCAAGGAAGTCGTGCTGCCGTTTATCAAGTTCCCCGGCGTCGACATCCTGCTCGGCCCCGAGATGCGCAGCACCGGCGAAGTCATGGGCATTGATCGCAACATGGGCTTGGCCTTTGCCAAGAGCCAGATCGCCGCCGGCAACCGCGTCCCCACGGAAGGGACCGTGTTCCTGAGCCTGAACGCTCGCGATAGGAGCAAGATGGGCACAATCGGCGAAGATCTGATCGAGTTGGGATTCAAGCTGATGGCCACGAAAGGCACCGCGGAAGCCTTGCGCGCCCGAGGTCTTGCGGTCGAGACCGTATTTAAGGTCGGGGAAAGTCGTCCCAACATTGTGGACCGAATGATCAACGGTGAGGTGGACTGGATCGTCAACACCCCGTTAGGGAGCGACTCTAAACAAGACGAGCGCGCCATCCGGCGCACGGCACTCGAACGCGGCTTGCCCACCATGACCACGCTTGCCGCTGCCCGCGCGGGCATTCTCGCCTTGCGTGCGCTACGCGAGGAACCCATGCAGGTACGCTCGTTGCAGGAATACCATACGGACATGTTCGCTCATCGTTGATCGTCATGCCCATACTTGTAAACGTATTAGCAATAGAGTATAAAATGTCCAATAGAGATTCAGTATAGGATCATCGCACTAAGGAAAAGGAGAGCGCACCATGTTCGAGAACATCAACATCCATAGCAGCGTGGCGGTCTATGTGCAGATTGAAAACTGCGTCCAGTTCGCCGTGGCTTCGGGCCTGCTGAAGCCGGGAGATAAACTGCCCTCCTTGCAGGAGGCAGCCGCCAAAACGAACGTCAATCTTAACACGGTGGCCAAAGCCTATCGCGATCTCGATGTCTTGGGAATCGTCTATAGCCGCCGCGGCTCAGGCGTGTTCATTCGCGACGGCGCCCAAGCGAAGTGCAAGGCGAACTGCCAACGGCGCATCGTTGCGCGTCTGCATGAAGTAACTGCGGAAGCTAAGACGGCCGGCATGACACCCCAGGAAATCAAGGCCATCTGTGCCGCCAGTTTCGCTTCCGAAGGAAACCCGTATGGCGAAGTGCCCGAGGCCGTGTTGGCTTTGGCGAAGATAAAGACGAAGAGCAAATAAACGGAGATACGAAGATGGGCGACACAGGCAAGAAAGACAAAGACAAGGCCGTGAAACAAAAAGCGTCGAAGCAACAACAACAATCCAAGGCGAAGCAGGGCAAGCTGCCAACAAAAAAAGCATAATCGCTTCAACACGGATCATCTGATTCGCGTCTGCATCGACGGTGGCCACGAGTTCAGCGTCGCTTCTCCATCGTCATTCCCGCGAAGGCGGGAATCCAGGGTTTGTAGAGCACAACGCTTCTCGAAGTGACTGGA
>CAIYET010000667.1 GCA_903925285.1 Candidatus Hydrogenedentota bacterium
CGCAAAAGGCCGGATATTCACATTCCCGATTCCGACGATCAACGTTACAAAAATCCTCGACTGGGAATCGCCGGCTGTCGAGGCATTTATGCGGATTGCGTGCAAGTACGGGATTCCATACTTCGCCAACTACGTCAATTCTGACCTCTCGCCGGAAGATGCAGTATCAATGTGCTGCCGTCTGCGCTTGGACATGACAGAGCTACGGCGGCGTGGCGGCGGACTTTTCGGGAGCAGCCCACTTACGGGCTCCATTGGCGTGTTTACCATCAACCTTCCGCGTATCGGGTACTTGGCCGAGACGGAACAGGAGTTCAAGGAACGATTGCGCCGGTTGGTCCGGATTGGCATGACCTCGCTCGAAATCAAACGTAAGATCATCGAGACCCAGACTGCGAATGGACTTTATCCTTACTCGGAACATTACCTGCGCAACATAAAGCGGAAGAGCGGCCAATACTGGTTCAATCATTTCAGCACAATCGGTATCGTCGGCATGAATGAGGCTACGGTTAATCTGTTCGAAAAGGACTTGGGAAGTCCCGAAGGACAACGTTTCGCCATCGAGATCCTTCGCTACTTGCGCGGCCTCATCGTCGATGCTCAAGCTGAAACAGGACATTTCTACAACCTCGAAGCGACACCCGCCGAAAGCACGGCTTATCGTCTTGCGCGCTTGGACAAGGAAAAACATCCAGACATCAGGACAGCCGGCGGAAGTACGCCGTATTACACCAACTCAAGCCAGTTGCCCGTGGGATACTCGGCGGACATTTTTCAGGTGCTCGAACTGCAGGACGAATTGCAGTCCCTGTACACAGGCGGCACAGTACTTCACCTCTACCTCGGCGAAAGCATCGAGGATACAACCATAGCCAAACGTCTTATCCGAAAAATCTTCGCACGGTACAGGCTGCCGTATCTGTCTCTCACGCCTACGTTCAGCATTTGTCCAGACCATGGGTATCTTCGTGGCGAGCACACTGCTTGTCCGAACTGCGGTGCCGAGGCCGAGGTCTGGTCCCGAGTCACGGGGTACTTCCGGCCTGTGGTGAACTTCAACGAGGGAAAGAAACAGGAATACCGAGACCGCGTGAAGTTCGTGCTGCCCACACTACCCGATGGAGAAACGTAAGGAACATGGAGATCGCCGCCGTCGTAAAATGTTCCTTCATTGACTACCCCGGCAAAATCGCAGCCGTCGTCTTCACACCTGGATGTAATCTGCGGTGCTTCTTCTGCCACAACCGGGGACTTATCGACGGCGACAGCGTGCCGTGTGGGACGACACAAGAGGAAGTCATCGCATGGCTTGAGACCCGGCTCGGGCTGCTTGATGCGGTTGTCGTCAGCGGTGGGGAGCCTACTCTCCAGCCGGGTCTCGCGGCATTCATGGCCGAAGTGCGATCCCTTGGATATCTCGTAAAGTTGGATACCAACGGCACGCGTCCAAACGTTCTGGCGTTGCTTATCAATGCGGGACTTCTCGACTACGTGGCTATGGACATCAAAGCTCCGACCGAAAAATACGACGCGGTCTGCGGCGTCCGTGTTGACCAATGTGCTATATATAACAGTATCATGCTGTTAATGGACGGGCGCGTTGATTACGAGTTTCGCACGACTATCGTTCCTCAATTAAACCGTGAAGACATCCTGGCGATCGGCAACCGCATTCGCGGCGCCCGCGCGTACGTGCTGCAGCTCTACCGCGCGATTCAGTCAGCCGAAGCCTTGAATAATCCGTGCTGGACATCGGCAAGCCACCCACCACCCTGGCTCGAAGATGTGCAACAGCATCTCGGCCAGATCGTGAAGATCTGTCTCACCAGAGGATTCGAAATCAGTTGCATCCCAGAGGCTCAAGTGCACTGAAACGTTCCGGCGATATCCGCCGCTTCATGGATAGTCAGAGAGCATGCAGGATCAACAATGGAGGACAGGAAGATGACGTGGAATGCAAAGGTGGAAGAAGCCGCGACGACTGTCGCCGCGGGCGAGTTTGACGGAGAAGTCACGGGCGTCCAGGACATGGACGGCCAGCATGGTCCGATGGTGCGTATCGAATTCACATTGGCCACGGACGATGAATGGGACGACCGCCGCGTCTCCGGACTCGCAAGCAAGAAACTGAGCGAAAACACCAAACTCGGCCGCTGGGTCGCCGCCATCATCGGCCACATCCCCAGCGTCGGCGAAGAAATCACGATAGAAAATCTGCTTCACAAACACTGCCGAGTCGTAATCAAGCACAAGACGAGTCCCGACGGCAAAACCTTCGCCAACGTTGTCGACGTGCTGGCCGTAAGCGGAATGTAAGTTTGAAGCAGTTTTCTTTTGATCCTCACTCGCATATGGGCAAGTGGCGCAATGGTGCGAGAGAGAACCTGAAAGGTAATGAATATGGAACTACTCGACGCAAAAAGCGTGGCGGGACTGTTGCAGGTCTCGCTCCGCATGATCTGGCAAATGCGGGATGCCGGCC
>CAIYET010000668.1 GCA_903925285.1 Candidatus Hydrogenedentota bacterium
GGAGTCATGAAACAAAAAAGGCAAGCACCGGGTCGTAGGAACCCACCGACTAGCGGCTGCCGTCCGTAAGGACGACCTACGATTTGTCCCGCGCACACTTGCCAGAACCAAATATACCACAACGTGTGACTGCCTGCAAGTTTGAGGGTAAATTGGTAAACTCGTCTTCGCGCGGGGATGCGGACATTTTCATAGAGTTATGACAACGCATAACAAACCATTGCATTTTCACAGAGGATCGCATAATCTAGTGCCAGAGAGATGAGCGTTTGTGACGAAATCGTCGGCATGTCGTACCGTTGGCTGAGGCGGTAGTTGTGAAGTATGGCTAAAGTTGGCGGTATGCCTTTGCCCAATTCTCTCACGGTTTCAGAGTCGAAAGGAGAGTGTGCATGGCGGACGATTGTGTCTTTTGCAAGATTGTGGCGGGGCAGATACCGTGCGAGGCGGTGTATGAAGATGAAGACGTGTTTGCGTTTCGCGACCTTCATCCGGGCGCACCGTCGCATATTCTGATCGTTCCTCGCAAGCACATCCCGCGCATTACGGACGAACAGGACGCGGAAGTCTTGGGAAAACTGCTCCTCGGCGCGAATAAGGTTGCCGAGAAAGAAGGGCTTTTCGAGAAGGGCTTTCGCTATGTGATCAACTATGGCGAATACGGAGGCCAGCTTGTCATGCACGTCCATATCCATCTGTTGGGTGGCCGCCCATTGTCGTGGCCGCCGGGTTGATGACGTCAAGTCGACTCGTGGTACGCCAAGAACGACCAACCGCTCTGGGTCAAGATCAAGAGCTGCACCGAAGGTAAATACAGGATGTTGTTCACAAAGTAGCCGATCAACCAGGACCTCAACGCTAATAGGTAGCAGGTCATTATGATTTCGGGAGCGAGACTTTCGCGCGTACGCAGACTATGGGGCCGCTTGCGCTTTGCCGCAGGCCGATCTAGATTCTTCTGCGAAAGAGTGAGAATGATGCTGACGAACAAATGGGTACGGCGTCTGGCCATTGTCGCGCTCCTCCCAATATTCATTCCGTACTACCTTCTGATGGTGGTCACGGGCACGTTCTGGCTTGGGCGACGTACTAAGCCTCTGCCTGAAGCCGGAGTAGTCTACGGCGAGGGATTTCTTGATGGAGCGTTGTACTTCGGCGATCTTGCGCTGGGCGATGTACTGGTCCTGAAGCCCTGGAAGAACGAAGTCGGCGACACGGACTGTCTCTTGTGCGCCGGCTCGCGCGGTGCGGTCGTTCTGACGCATGAGGCGGTGGTGGCGGAGCGAATGCAGTTCCCAGAACCGGCAAGGAAGGTACTTGTGGTGGGAGACGCCTGGCCGCCTCGTTTCTTCATGCTCAATCGCAAGAGGTATGCCGTGTCCCTCTGTGACGCGCAAGGCAAGGCCCTCTGGTCGTATCCGTTGCGTATTGGCATTAACGACATCGCGATAGGCGACTTGAATGATGATGGCTCGCCTGAGTGCCTTATTGCGACGAATGGCTGGGGCGGTTTGCATGCCGTTGATCTCAATGGCCAGCGCTTGTGGAAAGTCGACGGCGGGAACCTTTGGTGCGTCTTAACCGCCGATACCGACGAAGGGCTCCGAATACTTCACAGCGATGCAAGTGGCGATCTGTTCGTGCGTGACGGATTCGGCCGCTTGATGAAGAGGGCCGACCCACTGGGCTACTTGACGGATTTCTGTCTATGCCATTGGCCGAATCGCGAAGGCCCGACCTGCATACTCCACCCACATGGAGGTTGGGTAGACCGGCTCAACGTCATCAATACGGACGGCAAAGCGGTGCTTCTGTTGCATGCTCCGGGAATCAGAATCAGCCCCATGATCTCCGCCGTCAATGTCCGCCTGGTGCCTGGGGAAGCCGACTATCTCGCAGTCCTCTTGAGTTACCCAAATGAGAATAGGTCATTTCAATATATATATGATAACAATGGAGATCTCGTTTACTATGAGGTTCATTCTCAGCTTGGCGCGGCGTTGATGGCGCGAACTCATTTGAATGCCGATCATGAGACATTGCTGGTAGGGGGGACGGGGCGCGTGTGGGAATATCACGCTTTGGAGGCGCACACGTGATCGACGCCCATACAAAATTGTGCGCGGTGATCGGAAATCCGGTCGAGCATTCGCTGTCGCCGGCGATTCACAATGCCGCCTTTCAGTCGTTGAACTTGAACTATGTCTATGTGGCGTTTCACGTGATGGATGTTGCCGGGTGTTTGGCGGGGATGCGCGCTTTGCCGAGTTTTCGCGGTATGAGCGTGACCATTCCGCACAAGCGCGCCGTCATGGACTACCTCGATGTCGTCGACCCGATGGCGGTACGCGTCGGTGCGGTGAATACCATTACAAACGAGGGTGGCCGCCTGAACGGCACGACGACGGACGGGCCGGGCGCATTGCGCGCCTTCGCTGAGGCCGACGTGTCGTTGGTCGGCAAACGCATCCTTTTTCTCGGCGCGGGGGGCGCCGTGCGTTCGGTGGCGTTCGCAATGGCGGAACGGGCGAATGCCGCGCAGATTACGGTCTTGGGCCGGACGGCGTCACGTGTGAAGGAACTGGGCGGCGATTTGCGGGCCAAGACTTCCGCAGACATCGCGACGGGCGATCTTGGAGGGGATCTCGCGGCGGCGATGACGGCTCACGACGTCATCGTCCAAGGCACGTCCATCGGGATGTATCCAAACGCGACCGAAGATTCACCCATACCGTGCGAGTGCTTGCGCACGGACCATGTCGTGTTCGATATGGTCTACCGGCCTTTGAAGACGCGACTCGTCCGCGAGGCGGAAGCCGCAGGGTGCACGACCATTCTTGGAGTGGAGATGCTGCTGCACCAGGCCGCGCTTCAGTTCGAACAATGGACCGGCGAGAAAGCGCCGTTATTAGTAATGCGCCGCGTACTACTTGACGCGCTTGCGGCGGGCGTGTAATCTCACATCGAGTGAACTGGTTGCAGGAGTGCGCCATGGGGCGTCTACAGTCGTACCGCCAGTACGATACGGAGGGCGTGGGATGCGTGTTCGGACGTTTGCCGGCAAGGTCGGTATCGAAGGGCTCAAGCAGTTGGACCAACACGTCAACGAGTGGATCACCAATGATAAAGTCGATCCCAAACAGATCCATCAGCAATTCGGCTACGAGCGCCATCACAACACGACCGTGGAAGAGCCGGTGCTAATAATCAGCGTCTGGTATTGACGCTCGCGGGCGCACAAGGCGTTTGTGACCGGAGATCGATGCGCGGCGCAAGGTGTGCTTTTGCGCGCTATTGTGCCGGGTGGATTCGCGTGCTACAATCCGATCGTCGCGGCCTCTGTCGATTCGTGGGAAAACCGGGCCGGGCAAAGGAATATGACGTATGGTATTGACCAAGTACATCTCGAAGACGTGTGTCCTGCCGGAGGTGGCCGCCGCCAACAAGTCGGATGCCATCAAGGAATTGACGCATTTGCTGTTCGACAAGAAGAAGATGAAAGGCATGGCTGCGGCGCTCGATCAGGTGGTCGCGCGCGAGGTCACGGAAAGTACGGGAATCGGCTGCGGCATCGCGGTGCCGCACGCGCGCGTGGCGGGCATCAAGCAGTTGGTGTGCGCGATAGGGCGTGTGCCGGCCGGCCTCGAATTCATGTCGGTGGACCACAAGCCGGTCCATCTCATCTTCCTTATCTTTTACCCGCCGACTCAGCAGACGACGTACCTGAACTTCTTGGCAACCGCTATCAAACTACTTAAGGAGCCAAAGAACATGGCCGCGATGATGGCGGCGAAGACGGCGGATGAGATGTGCGACATTCTCGAAGGAACGTCGCTGTCCCTCAACGAGCATCCCGAAACCGCCAAGGGCAAACTGGCCACCGATCCGGCGATTGCGCACACGCCTGACGCGCATGCGGATCTCGTTCTGTTGGCGCGGATGCAGTTGTATCAGGAGATGCTGGCCACGGCGCGGACGGGCAAGGGCGAACTGAGGCAGCGCATCGAGAAAATTCGTTCGTTGGTGGACCCGCGACTCTTGCGACATTACGATCGCCTGATGAAGAGCCAGCCGCCCGCGTTGGTGCCCGTCGAGGGCGACACGTGCCAGGGCTGTTTCATGCGGCTTCCGTCCAAGTTCGCGCAACAAGTGCGCCAGGATTCCGCACACATCCACACGTGCGCAAATTGCAGCCGGTTCATCTATGTGCTCTAGTGGAACGCGTAGACTCCTTGCGCATGACAGAAGTGCTTGAACGCCTAAAACGGTGGGTTTCGCTTCACGGCACCCACCCTACGGGCTATGGGCTTGGATAGCGGAGGGGATATCTATGAGTGCTGACACAGCTACATGCGACATATTGGCGGAACGGGTCGAATTGTTTCATCGCCTGAGTGCCGAAGATGTGGCCAAGATCCTCGAACGTGGCATTACCATCCGCGTAGCGAAGGGCGAGACAGTCTTCTACAAGGGATCGTACGGCAGCCAATTGTATGTGGTGTTGGGGGGGCGCTTTTCGGTGCGCGACGGCAGCAAGACAATCGCGACGCTACGCGAGGGCGCCATGTTCGGCGAGATGGCCGTCCTCAACAAAGAGCCCCGTAGCGCAAGCGTCGTCGCGCTCGAAGACGCGCACCTCTTCGTCCTGACCGAGACGACTTTCAAGGGCCTCTTGACCAAGCGCGTGGCCGTGCAAATGCTCCTCAACATCGTTCGTACCCTGAGTCATCGGCTCCGCGAAGCGAACATGCGCATTCCGTGCTAGACGGCGGTTTGCGGCCGCGTTTGCTGAATGACGAAACGTGCCGATTGATTCGGAAATCGCTTAACGGGAGTGTAATATGATCATGACGCTTATGTTTACGCTACTTGCTGCGGACCGGTCTTTCGAGGAGCGTTTCGCGATACCGCCGGCGGAATCGCGGATCCTGCCCATCGTCCATATGCTTCCCGATGAACCGGAGAAACAGGACGCGATGTTCGACCATCTCCGGACCAAGGGTTGCGGCGGAATAACGACCAACGTTAGTTTCGACGGCTATGTCGAGAACGAGGACCGGTGGAAGGCATTCCTGAGGGCCGTGCCCGAGGCCAAGCGGCGCGGTATGAGCCTTTGGCTGTACGACGAGAAAGGGTACCCTTCCGGCAACGCCGGCGGCATCACCTTGCGCGATCATCCGGAATGGGAAGCCCATGGTTTGCTCGTCGCGCAGACGCGGTGTGGGGAAGGGCTGGTTACGTTGGACTTGCCGCCGGGGAATCTCGTCCGTGCAACGGCCTATCCCGTGAAGGATGGCCATATCGATGCGGGGGGTGCTATCGACTTGGCCGGAGCGGTTGCGAATGGCAAGGTCGTATGGACCGCGCCTGCCGGGGCGTGGCACGTGCTGGCCATGACAGAAGGTCGTCTGTACGAAGGTACGCACGCCGCACTCAGCCTGGCGGACAAACTGCCGTACATTAATATGCTAATGTCCGAGCCGACGGCGCGATTCCTCGATGTCACACACCAACAGTACGCGAATAGGCTCGACAACGATTTGGGTCGATATTTCGTTTCGACGTTCATCGACGAACCGTCGCTTATGAGTATGTTCTTGGGCAGGCAGTCGTATGTCCCGCTGCCGTGGGCGCCAAACCTGCCCGTCGAGTTCAAAGCGCGCCGCGGATACGCGCTCGAACCCGTGCTGCCCGCGCTTGTCGCCAATATCGGCGCAAACGTGGCGAAGGTCCGCTACGATTTCTGGCGGACGGTCGGCGAACTCGTCTCCGAGAACTTTTTCGGTCAGATCCAGGCATGGTGTCACGCACACAATATCCGTTCCGGCGGCCATTTGCTCATGGAAGAGGACATCCTCACCCACGTGCCGTTGTACGGCGATTTCTACCGCTGCCTATGCCGGTTGGACGCGCCGTCCATGGATTGCCTCACGAGTATTCCGGCGGAAGTTCCGTGGTACGTCGCGCGGCTCATTAGTAGCGTCGCCGATCTCAATGGGCGCGAAGTCACGATGTGCGAGACCTCGGACCATTGCCAACGGTATCGTCCGAAAGGCGACGCGCGGCCCGTGTACCAGGTGTCCGAAGACGAGATTCGCGGCACGTGCAACCGTCTCATCATGAACGGTATCACGACCCTCACGAGCTACTATGTTTTCGCGGGATTGTCGGACGAACAACTCGTGCGGCTCAACGAGTGGGTCGGGCGTTGCTGCACGGCGCTCAAGGGCGGGCGGCAGGTCGCCGATATTGCCGTCGTGTATCCCGTCGAAAGCCTATGGCCGCGTTTCACGCCGTCGCGCGAATGGGTCAAAGATGCGCCTGCGGCCGCACAGCAAATCAAAGACGCCTATCAGCGCGCATGCGGCGAGTTGTACGAGGCCGGGCGCGATTTTACGATCATCGATGGACAAGCGATTATGGACGCGCACGTGCGAGGCGACCGTCTTGAACTCAACGGGCTGGCATGGCGCGTGGTGGTGTTGCCCGGCGTGGATACGTTGCCGCTGAAGGCCTGGCGCACGCTCGAACGTTTCCGGCGCAACGGCGGTATCGTCGTCGCTCTGGGCGCGCTGCCCGCGAACAGCGAATCGGAATTCCCTTCCGCCAAGGTGAAAGCGATCCGCGAGAAAATGTTCGGCGACGCCGGCGCGGCGATCTTTTTGTCCTATGGCGCGCAACGATTGTGGGGCGGCGCGCTCGATGCCGTGATCGGCCACGATGTCGTGTTTCCACCCGGATCGCCGCTCCACGCGACGCATCGGCGCATCGATGGACGCGAGATCTTCTTCGTCATCAACGATTCCGCGCAGGCATGGGACGGCGCGATATCGTTGGCGGCAAAAGGCGTCGGCGAGCAATGGGATCCCGCGACGGGGTGCAAGACCGATCTGAAGTGTACGGAGAACATCTCGTTGCGCCTAGGACCTTACGGCGGCATGATATTCCGATTCGAGAAGGCCCGAGCACCCGAGCGCAAGCACGCGAAAACTTCGCAGTTACTAAGCCCACCGCAGCTCCTGCCGAGCGTTCCGCCTGCCGTATTGCGCGGCGTGGACGTGCGAGAAACGATTGCCACTGAAGGGAATACCATAACGGTCACGGCCGAGTTGACGAAGTCGAATACGAATTGCCACCTGTTTCTCGAATACGCGTATCCGACACCCCAAGATCTGAGCGCGTCAAAATGCCTAGCCGTCGACCTCACGATCCCAGAGAATCAAGACACGTCCACCATGATTCTGATCGTCGTGGCCGACACGAGCGGTCGCGAATACCTCCTCGAATCCGGCGTGCGCTTGGGTACGGCGGGTACGTTCGCATGTGTGCTGCCGTTGAATCGTTTTACCCGAGCAGGCTTTTGCGAGAATCAACCCGAAGGACCTTTGGACCTCGCGCACATCCGGGCCATTCGCGTCGGTTGGGGCGGCCACTTCGGCGCCCAAGGCGATATCCTCAAGTTTCAAACGACGGCGCCCGCGCGCATTCCTTAGCGCGAAGCGATGTCCACACAATTCCCGCTCACAGATAGCCCAGTGCGCGAAGTGCATCGTCATTAGTTTTGACTTGTTGTACGGGTTCCGGCGCGAGCTTCTGGGCCGCGAGATCGGCATCTTTGGGATCCATATTTTCGGCAGGTATCAGGACAAACTTCTGGACGCATGCCCAGTGCTCCCGGTCGGCGCCCGCCAAGGTGAATGCGAACACACCTTCACTGGCTTCATATTGTCCAAGAGAGACTGCCTCGAAGCGCGCCATTTCGTGAGGCGCATCGTCTTTTTCTACCTTGACGGCCTCCGGGGTTCCTTGCATGTGCACCAATAGCGAAGAAGCCGGATGACCCTCATAAGAAGAGTCGTTAAGGATTTTTATGTAAACATGGTAACTACCGTTCGGTACCGGGAAACGCACATCGAGTGTCGGGCACTCTTCTTCCGCACACGAACACCACAGCGTGCCATCCGAGCATACCCATTTGTTGTCCACGCGAAGGCGAGGCGCCTTCATGGGAAGCAACACGCTGCCCTCGACAATCCCGCCCGACGTGCAATAAGGCGTGATCCAGCCCGCATCAAGCGTCACGGCCACCACAGGCAGCCGCTGATAGTCCCGCCAATACGCCCCCCATTTCTCGTTCAGCCTGCCGTTCAATTCGGACGACTTGTCCGCAATCAGGCTATTCACGTCGCCGGGCGAAGCGTAATTGTAAGGCAGTTTCCACAAATGCCGTTCCTCGCGCCCCAAGAACTCTTGGAACTGATATTCCCGGCTTCGGATTTCGAATGAAATCGGTTCGTCATAAAAGGTGCGGTCCGGCGCGGCAAAGACGAATTCGCGAAGCGCATCATGCTGGGGATCCTGCAATAGCGGCACAAGGCTCTTCCCATCGTATTGGGCGTCGGTTGCAAGGCCCAGAAGCTCGACCAGGGTGGGCGCGATATCCACGTTTTCGACCAAGGCATTGATCTTGGCCCCGGCAGGAATGCCCGGCCCGGCCATGATGAGCGGCACCTGTAACAACTCATCGTAGGCGAGGTTTTTCGAATGCCCCACGAAAAAGCCATCCTCGCCAAGCGCCTGCCCATGGTCGGCGCCGATCATGATGATTGTGTTATCCAGAATCCGAAGGTCCTTGAGGTGTTGAATCAGTTTTCCAATCTGCGTATCGGCATACAAGATTGCGCCATCATATAGGGCATTGAAGTGCGCGCGATCCGCTGCGGTGAACGGCTGTCCGTCGCGTCTGACATAAGACTGTCCGAAA
>CAIYET010000669.1 GCA_903925285.1 Candidatus Hydrogenedentota bacterium
GGAAACCAGTAATGATGCCCGGGGGAACGAAGAAAATGTCTGTGAAGGTTTCCCAAGGGCATCAGTCACTTTCATGGAAGCTTTCTAGTTCTGGGTTTTAATCAACGTTGTCGGAAACAAGACAGCGTCCCATGTTTTTTTGCATCGATGACCACGTGGACGTCACGTTCTTTGAAGGCTGATGGCGGCTTCGATGCAGGTATCTTATTCGCACGGCCGGCATTGATGGACCGGTCCTGGCGGAGGAAAGCCGTATCTCAGGCTTTGAAGGACTGTCGGGTGAGTTGATGCGACTCGATTCAAATCGAGCGACAGAACTTTTAGAAAAGGCCTCGCCTTCTGGGAATTTGTCAAGTGATGAAAAGAAGTATTGGGCCGCCAAGGCCCTGGCTTTAGTCGAGCTGGCTGCTGATGACTTGAATGCGCAGGTCGGGGAACGGGCTGAGGAGATCCGGGCATCCCATGAAAAGCTCAGGCAGACCATTGGTCACAAAAAGGTGACTGTGGAACCGTGTCTTCCGCCTGATGTGCTTGCCGTTTCCGTGTTGGTCCCCATGCCAACAACGTAGTGTGGTGATTGCCAAAATTCTGTCGGTTTGAACAAGCCGGCTGTTGGGTATCATTCCCCTGGATTACGGCTTCCACCGCAATGACGATTGTGGACGTGAGCGTGCGAAAGAACGGAGGGAACAAATAATGGCTAAGGAAATCGAGAAGACCGCCGGTGGACATCTTTCACCCTTCGAGCGGATCAAGCGGACTAACGATGCCGGGACGGAGTTTTGGTCGAGCCGACAGTTTGCCGGGGTACTGGGCTACGGCGACTACCGCAATTTCGAGGGGGTAATCGAGAAGGCCAAGTTATCCTGTTTCAACAGCGGTCACCGCTTAGAAGACCATTTCGTTGACGTCACCGAAATGGTTACCATCGGGAGCGGCGCTGAGCGGGCGGTTAAAACCGTTCTTCTATCGCGCTATGCCTGTTACCTTGCCATCCAGAACGCCGATCCTAAAAAGGAGATTGTGGCGCATGGTCAAACCTATTTCGCCATCCAGACGCGACGGCAAGAATTAGCGGACGAGCATATCGATGAAGAACGGCGCCTGTTGTTGCGTGAAGAAATGCGCCACCACAATGAGCGACTGGCTGACGCGGCCAAGAATGCAGGCGTCATCGAACCAATAGACTATGCCATCTTTCAAAATCACGGCTATATGGGGCTTTATGGCGGGTTGAAACAGGAAGACATTCATCAACGGAAAGGCTTGAAAAAGAGCCAGAAGATCCTGGATCACATGGGTAGCACGGAATTGGCGGCAAACCTGTTCCGGGCAACCCAGGCGGAGGAGAAGTTGCGTCGGGACAAGGTGAAAGGGAGAGATGCAGCGAACCGGACACATCGTGAAGTGGGCGCGAAGGTGCGGCAAACCATCCGGGAATTGGGCGGCACGATGCCCGAGGAGTTGCCGGTGGCCGAAAGCATCAAGAAGATTGAGACCAAACAGCGCAAGCGACTCGGCAAGGTTGAAACGCCCCCAATAAAGAAAAACGAGTGACCGAACATGGCCCTTCATAAAGACTTTCCGCAATCCCCGCACGCGATTCTCGACACGGCCGGCGGCTTCGCCAATGGCGTGAGGACATCAACCGAGTGCAAACAGACGTGAAGTAAGACTTCGTTTAACTGGATCAGGAAAGTTTCGAGCAATATAAGCCGGCCCCGACCCAACAGCGTAATTATACTTCTTCTCAAAAGTCTTTTCGTTTAAGCTGGGAGCACAGGCATCTTGCCTGCAAAAGATTCTGTAGCTCCCAGTGCAGGCTGGAAGCCTGCGCTCCCAGGGGACGTTTGCTCAAAGGCCGGCGTCAATCGGTAACAACTTTTGAGAACTGCTATGTCCGTATTTTGTATCAATTAATTAGACTCAATTGTCCGCTATA
>CAIYET010000670.1 GCA_903925285.1 Candidatus Hydrogenedentota bacterium
ATTCTCAGACGAGGGTCTTCTCCGTGGCGGCATCGAAGAAATGTACCTTTTCCATCACCACATCGATCACAAACGGCTTGTTCACTTTCGGCTCGCTTTCGGACTTGATGCGCGCCGTCAGCGACTTGCCGCCGACGCCGATATACAGGTAGATCTCGGAGCCCATCGGCTCGACGACCTCGACATTTGCAGTAATGCTCAAACCCGGTACGGGCGTGTGATTTAGATTCTCATGCACATCTTCTGGGCGGATGCCGAGGGTCACGCGCTTGCCGACGTACGACTCCAACACCTCGCGATGCGCCGCCGCCACCGCCAAATCGAGCTGACCGCTGTCGTCCCTGAAATGAAGCGCACCGTTCTGGCCCGTCAACTGCCCGTCGATCATATTCATCGGCGGACTTCCGATGAAACCCGCCACGAACTTGTTGACCGGCTTGTTGTACAACGTCAGCGGGTCCGCGACCTGTATAATATCGCCATCCAGCATGACGACGATCCGGTCGCCCATCGTCATGGCTTCGACCTGGTCGTGCGTCACGTAAATCATCGTCGATTGCAGCCGCGTGTGCAGTTTGCTGATTTCCGCGCGCATCTGGACGCGCAATTTCGCATCCAGGTTCGACAGCGGCTCGTCGAACAGGAACACCTTCGGCTGCCGCACGATCGCGCGGCCAACCGCCACGCGCTGCCGCTGGCCGCCCGAAAGCGCCTTCGGCTTGCGATCGAGCAAGTCCTGGATGCCCAGGATCTCGGCTGCCGCCTGCACGCGGGCCAGGATTTCCTTCTTCGGATACTTCCGCAAGATCAGGCCGAACGCCATGTTCTTGTACACCGTCATATGCGGATACAGCGCGTAGTTCTGGAATACCATCGCGATGTCGCGATTCTTAGGAGGCACATCGTTGACGATTTTCCCGTCGATGTAAATCTCGCCCTCCGTCACCTCCTCGAGCCCGGCGATCATACGCAACGTCGTCGACTTGCCGCAGCCCGAAGGCCCGACCAGCACGACGAATTCCTTGTCTTCGATGACGAGGTCCGCCCCCTTGACCGCCTCGACGCCGCCCGGATATACCTTCCGCACTTTCTTCAACTCTACTCGTGCCATGAACCTTCCGCCTCCTTACCGTTGCCTTCACAACCGCCGCACTCCTTATAGCGCCATTTGGAGCGCGGCGGCAACGACGCCGCTTTGGATAAACCCTCCGCACGCGCACGACGCTTGCGCACGCCTCACGCGAGGACTTGAGACTCGACGCATCATATAGCAGCTTTTTCAATGGAGTCAAACTTTGGCCGCGCATGCTCGAGCATTGACAAGCCTTCGCCCGTTCCGTAGGCTTTGCACATCCGACAGCGAAAGGAGACAAGCCGTCATGAACGCCGGGGAACGCATGCGCGCAACGTACGAGTTCAAACCCGTGGACCACTTGTTCCGGCGCGAGTTCTACATCTGGGCGGAAGCCATCGAGCGGTGGAAGACCGAGGGGTTGCCCAATGATTACGAGGAACGCAACCTGTTCAACTACGATCCGCCGGGGATGACGGATGTGGGGCTCGACCTCGGCTGGTGCGAGCCGCCATTCTTGCCCGGGTACGAGGACAAGACCATCCGCGACGACGGCAATACGGAAATCATCCAGGATGTTGCGGGACGCTGGCTGCGCGTGTTCAAAGGCCGTCGGCACGGGTTTATGCCGGACTATATCAAGCATCCGGTGACATGCATGAAAGACTGGGAAGAAGATGTCGCGCCGAGGCTCGACCCGCGCGAAGGCGCCCGCTACGCCACGTTGAACGGCCAATGCGCGTATGCCGAGGACCAGCGGCGGACGGGCGCGTCGATGGTGCGCCAGGGCATGATCGGCGGCTACATGTATCTGCGCGCATTGATGGGACCGGAGGACGTGCTCGTCGCGTTCTGCGAACAGCCGGACCTTATTCACGCGATGATGCGGCGTTGGGCCGAGGTTATGAACGCGGGTCTCGAACGCGTCCAGGCGAAAGTCGAACTCGACGAACTCGCCATCGGCGAAGACATCTGCTACGTCAAAGGACTGCTCATCTCGCCGGATATGGTTCGCGAGTTCCTCTTACCATATTACCAGGACGTCGTCGGCAAGGCCCGCAAGCGCCAGTCGCGCAGGCTCTATTTCAACGTCGACACGGATGGCTTCGCAGACATGGCCGTGCCGCTGTACCTCGAAGCGGGCATGGACATCATGGACCCGTGGGAAGTCGCCAGCGGCTGCGACGTCGTCCGTGCGGGCAAACAATGGCCCGGTCTTGTGCTGAC
>CAIYET010000671.1 GCA_903925285.1 Candidatus Hydrogenedentota bacterium
ACGTAGACTCGTGCTTGGGAGGTTAATTCTTTACAAAACCGAGGCCGGCAAGACACTCGAATAAGATTCTACTGCCTTTTTTAGGTTGACCACCCAGACGTGGAAACCGTAAGCATCTGCGACGCCAACCCGGTCCGCCTGCGCACGATTGGCAACCGGTTCAATGTCGCGCGGCGTCTTACCGACGTGCGTGACGTTGCGCATGCAGACGATATTGATGCGGTGCATCTGGTCACCGGGATTCCGGAGCATGCAGCGCAAACCGTCGAGGTGCTGAACTCAGGCAAGCATTGTGCGTGCACCGTGCCGATGGCCACCTCGGTTGCGGACCTTCTCGCCATCATTGAGGCCCAGCGCCGGTCGGGACGAATCTACATGATGATGGAAACAACCCTCTATACACGCCAGTTTCTGTATGCGAAGGAGTTGAAGGAGAACGGTGACTTCGGGCGCATCCAGTTCCTTCGCGGCGCCCACTATCAGGACATGGAATGTTGGCCGCCGTATTGGGCCGGCCTTCCTCCGATGTGGTACGCCACGCACGCGGTGGCTCCGTTGCTGGCTATCGCCGAGGCACGGGCCATGAGCGTGCGCTGCCTCGGTTCGGGCGAGATGCGCGAGGAATTACGCGGCCATTACGGAAACCCCTATCCTATCGAGACCGCGCTGTTTCAACTTGAATTGCCTGGCGTGTGCGCGGAGGTAACACGATCCCTGTTTCACTGCGCCAGGCCGTACATGGAGAGCTTCACCATATATGGAGAGAACGCCTGTTATGAATGGCAAATGGAGGATGAAGATCCGACTTTGTTTCGAATGAGTCCGGTGATCAAAGGCAGAACGAGGAGCGAAATCATCGAACGCCCTCGCCCGCCGGATCGTGCCGGATTGCTGCCTCCCTCCATCGGGCGCTACACGCGCAGTTTCGTGTACGGCGAGAACGAGCAACATCTGTCCTTCGAACAAGGCGGCGGCCATCATGGATCGCACCCCCATCTCGTGCATGAGTTCATACGGAGCATCATCGAGGATAGTAAACCGGCGATAGATGTAGTCACCGCTGCCAACATGACTGCTGCCGGGATCTGCGCCCACGAATCCGCCATGGCGGGTGGATGTGAAATCAGCATCCCGTCGTTCGCGCCCAACACTGCGGCAATCGAGCAGCGTGCGAGCCGTGTCCCCGCGCTCTGAGGTCAATAGCGTTGACTTCCAGATTAACGCAATAGCAACCGATGTCGAGCAGCGCTCCACCGGCAAGTTCCGCCGATGCGGCGATATGATTCGGATCATCAAGCAGAAAGGTGAACGCACTCTGCACCAGGATGACATCACCGATCGTACCGCTATTGAGCAGATCAAACACGCGTTCATACATGGGGTGAAACCGATACATGAAACCTTCAATAATCGGCACACCGGTCTTATCGCGCACCCGCATGACCTCGCGCGCTTCGGCTGCCGTCGCGGTGAAGGGTTTCTCGCATAACACCGCCAGCCCCGCTTCGAGCGCATGGATGCACCACTTGGCATGAAGACTGTTCGGGAGCGCAACATAGACTGCATCGACTTCCCCGGAATGCAACAGCGCCTCATATGAACCAAACACCCTCGGTAGTCCGTGTCGCTCAGCAAACGCCTGGGCGCGACTGAAGTCTCGACTGGCAACCGCCACCGCCTCACTGTTCGAACTCAGCCGAACGCCTTCAAGAAGATTCGGCGCGATGTCCGCCGCGCCCAGTATGCCCCAACGTACCCGTCGCATAGAGAAATCATCCTTGGTTGGCGGTATCATAAAGGCAAAATCGCGCTATCTTGACGTGTGATTCATTAGCGTCCCCTTAGTAATTCGTCGGTACGATCTCGAAATAGGACTGCGGGTGCTGGCATATGGGGCATTTCATTGCTGCCTTGGTTCCTTCATGGACGAAACCACAATTCCGACAGCGCCATTTGACTTTCTCGGGCTTCTGAAACACTGTCTCGCTCTCGATGTTCTTCAAGAGCGCCTGATACCGTTCTTGGTGTTCCTTCTCGATTTTTCCGATTCCTTCCAGAACGCGGGCTATCTCGTCAAAGCCTTCATCACGCGCTTCTTTCGCCATTCTGGGATACATGTCCGTCCATTCATCATTTTCGCCGCCAGCAGCTGCTTTCAGGTTCGCGACAGTGTCGCCGATTCCAGCCAAGGCTTTCAGATGAAACTTAGCATGTTCCTTTTCCTGCTCTGCCGTCTCGAGAAAAATGGCCGCAATCTGTTCGTAGCCTTCATTTTTGGCGACGGAAGAAAAGTACGTGTATTTGTTTCGTGCCTGCGATTCTCCAGCAAACGCAACCCACAAATTCTTCTCTGTCTTAGAACCTTTCAATTCTGCCATGGCTTTAGCTCCTTATTTGTGATGGACGTCCCATGAATCGCTTACTGCTGTACTTGATCATAATGATGGCGTTATTGGACCTGAATTCTTTGTCTGACTTCAACTTGTTCTTCCCGAAAACTTATCTGCCACTGATTGTCTCTTCGCTGTCGGCCCTCTGGGAAGCCAGCTTACAGGATCGAGCTGAGAATATCTGCTCACCCGACGGCTTGGTCATCCTCGAGATCTACGGCGAAGACCCCGTTTGTGAAGAAATCGAGACTAAGCTCGCTGCCATCGAAGGCATCGACGTCTAGAAGATGGTCTTCACCCACTAAATCAGCACGGACCTTGCACCGCGTGCTTAGTGAAGACGAATTCTCCGTCGCCTGCGACGTCAATTAGTCGATCAGCCATTTGTGATGCGATTCCGACCGCGCTTCTTGCTCTCATAGAGCAGTTTGTCTACGCGTGCGACAATGGAAGCGGGCGTATCGTCGATGCGCGAAAGCGTAGCGCCGCCCGATACCGTAACCGTCAACCGATTCTCGCTGACCTTACGGCTCGCCCGCTCGACTAGGACGCGGAGCCGGTTTGCCACAGGTTCAAGTTCTGTAGGCTTGAAGTTCGGCATAATCAGGAGAAACTCCTCTCCCCCCCAACGCCCTGCAAAATCGTAGGGACGCAAGTCAGCTACAAGCGTTCGTGCGACCATCTTCAAGACGATATCCCCGGCTGGGTGACCGTAAGTGTCGTTGATGCGCTTGAAATGATCCACGTCGAACATCATGACGCAACACAAGGTGTGATTGCGTTGGGCTTCGGCAATCCGCTTGGCCAACGTCTCTTCGCTGTAGCGGCGATTGCCGAGATTCGTCAACGGGCATATCAGTGAAAGCTCGGTGAGGTGCTCCACCTCTTTTAGCGCCGCGACCATGGCGGAATCGTCGTGGAATGTCTCCAATCCTCCGATAACGGTGCCAGACTTGTCCCGGATGGCCGCTGTCGAAACGCGTACCGGCAGACGATGTCCTTCTTTATGCCGCAGGTACACGCGGTTTACACGTTCTTGTCCATCGTCCATGGTGGCCGCCAAGGGGCACTGGCCCTTGCACAGTGAGGTTCCTGCCGCATCGACGTGAACAAGGATGTCATCCATGCAAGACTTGCCTGCGATTTCCGCTTCGGAATACCCCGATATGCGTTCGGCCGCAAGATTCCAGTACTGGATTATCCGCTGTGGGTCGACAAAATACACTCCGTCAGAAAGGTTTCTGAGTAGAGTTTGAAAGAGCTCAATATCGTGAATCATTGTACTCATTCCCAAAGCACATCGTCGCAAGTCTTTGGCTGCCAATAGGGATGCCTCTTGAGGAACCACTTCCAATCGATAGGTGCTAGGTGGAGGACGGGAATCGTTCTCGGATGTTCTTGACGATGCCGTCTTCGCGTAGAGCAACAAATGCGTCCACCACGTCAGGATCGAAGGCCATTCCCTTTTGCTTGAGTAATTCCTCCATTGCTTCCTCTTCCGTCCATGCCTTCTTATAGGGCCGTGCACTGGTAAGAGCGTCAAAGACATCGGCTACCGTGACGATTCTCGCGGC
>CAIYET010000672.1 GCA_903925285.1 Candidatus Hydrogenedentota bacterium
AGGCGCAGATTCGATTGTACGACGCGTACCGCTGGCAAAAAGAGCGCGGCTTCCCCGTCCGTATCATCATCTGCAAGGCTAGGCGCGCGGGGCTATCCACGGGCGTCGAGGCGCTCATATTCAAAGATACCGTCAGCACGCCGTTCACCAGCAGCCTGATCGTCGGCAACCAGCGCGGCCCGGCTGCAAACGTCATGGATATGTGCAAGACGTTTTGGAACAGGTTGCCCGAAGGCGTACGATTCAAGACGGATAAAGGCTACGTCACCATCCCAATCCAGCCGCCGCTGCATCCCAAGTACACCGGGTCAATCCCCAACGACATTCTCGAACTCGCGCCTCCGCCGGCTGGGCCGGGCTCGCGCATCGTCATCGCGTCGGCCAAGTCGCTCGATGCCTACCGATCGTACGCGTTTCAGAATATCCACGCCACGGAAGCCTCGTCGTACGACAACGCGAAGGACCTGTTCGCTGCGCTGACCGCAACGGTATCGGATAAGGCGCACACTTCCATGTACGTCGAGTCAACGCCCAAGGGCATGAGCGGCAACGGCGAGTGGTTCTACGAGCAGGTCATGGACGCCAACCGCAACAAGAACCCCGGCTACGGCGAGTGGAAACTCGTCTTCATCCCGTGGCACGAAATGCCGCGATCGTTCTCCATCCCGTTCAAGTCGCCGGCCGACCGCAACGAGTTCGAGCGCAACCTCAAAGTCCGCGAAAAAGACCTCATACGCGTGTATCCTAATATCACGCTCGAGCAGTTGAAGTGGAGGAGGTTCCGTATTGCTCAGCCTCCGTTCAACAAAGACGAGGAGTATTTCGAACAAGAATATCCTTGCGTCGCTAAAGGGACACGAGTAGGAACGGCGTTCGGAATCGTCCCTATCGAGGATGTTGAAAATGGAGCGTGGACCTCAAACGGGTACGTCGGAAAACGAGTTGCCAAAGGGCTTAAAGAGTGCGTCCGCGTTAAAACAAGACTCGGGTATCAAGTAGACTGTACCCCCGATCACTTATTGTCCGTCACCGGGAACAGATTCGTAGAGGCCGGAAAATCGCTACGGGAAACGGTGAACCTCAGCCCACCGACGTTTTCTGACTCACCGTTCGAGATTGAGTTCTCTCCAATCCCATTGGTGAAAAGCAGAGTAACGGTCGATGCTGGTTTCGCTAGATTGCTCGGGTATTTCATGGGAGATGGCTCTATATGCGCCAGCTCCGTATCGTTCGCAACGACCGCCAAAGATACAGACATCACAGCGGACGTGGTTCACCTCTGCAGAGAATACTTTGGCGTAGAGCCGGCGGTGCGTTCGACCGGTCCTAACCGCGGATGCGCGGAAGTACGATTCGGATCCAAGGCGGTTAAAGATGTTTTAGTTAGATTGGGTTGCACCGAGGAGCGCGGAGAGGTCACGGGAAGAAAAGTCTGCGTCCCTGAGGCGATATGGCGCAGTCCTAAAGAGATCGTTCGCGAGTTCCTGAGAGGTCTATTCGAGAGCGATGGGTGGGCGTCACCAACGCGGCACACGGTGAAGTTCTTCTCTAAGCATGAATATTTCACGCGCGACGTTCAGGTGCTGTTGCTAGGATTCGGAATCCACAGCAGCGTTCGCAGGGTCCTCAAGAACCATGGTCAGCATGTCGGTTATGAGATGACCCTATGGGTCAACGACGCCAAAAAGTACATCCGAGATATAGGATTCGTTTCGGCAAGAAAGCGGAGCGAAGGAAGAAAAACGAGGGGCAGCGGGCGGCCGCCTCGGGACTTAAACTTTTGCGATACCGTTGTATCGGTCGAGCCAATCGGAGAACGAGAGGTCTACGACCTCGTAGACGTTGGGCAGCACGTTTTTGATGCTAACGGAATCCTCGTGCACAATTGCGATCTCGTTACGTGCTTCTTGGCCTCGGGCTCGATGGTGTTCAATCGCCCGACGATGCGCCGCCTCATTGAGAACACGCGCGAGCCCGAGTGGGAGGGCGACGTCTATTGGGGCGACAGCGACGCGAAGAACAAGTACGACAGCATCTACAACACCGTGCGCCGCCCGCACTTCCTCACGCGCAGTCGCGCGGAAGAAAAGGGCTTCGGATCGCACACGACCACGGGCACGTGGAACAATCTCAAGGTGTGGCGCTGGCCCAATCGCGGCGAGCGAATCATCATCGGCTGCGACGTCGGACGCGGCAACCCTAACACCATCGACGGCGACTTCTCCGCCATTAGCGTCGTTGCCATGAACGGCTTGCAGAAGGACGAGCTGCTAATGACCTGGCGCGGCAAGCTCAACACCGTGGCGTTCGGGGATGTGTGCGCGGCGCTGGCCTGGGGCATCCGCTACAAGGTCGGTGAGGATGTCAAAGCCCCGCAACTTGTCATCGAGTGGACGGGTCCAGGAACGTCGACCTGCACCTACATTGACGAGCGCAAGATGTACCAGCTTTGGCACTACCGCGTTCCCGGCATTGAAGGCTTCCCGGTGTCCAAGCATATCGGCTGGGAGAGTAACGGCAAGACCAAGCCGTTCGCGGTCGGCACGATGGTGCGCGCAGTCGAGGGCGACTTCATTTCGATCCCGAGCAAAGATTTAGTCGAGGAGATGAGCAGCTACCGCGAGCATGACGTCGGCGGCGGGGAAAGCACCTGGGGCGGGGTCGGCAGCCACGACGATCTTGTGTCTTCGTTCCAACTCGCCGTGACCGTGGCGCGGCTGGAAGTTCCGATAGATCCCAGCATGTCGCAAGCGGCGTTCACGATCGACCAGGAGTCGCCCGAATACAGCGGCGGGCAAGGCGAAGAAGTCGAGGCGTTCAACGAGCACGACCGCGAGCCGGAAATATTCAACCTGTACGGCAACGAGGAGGACGGGGAAGGCGATGACTTCTGGAACTAGCCGCCCCCTGATTTCCGGGTTTTCCCTCGTGGCGGGTGTTTGGAGCATGGAACGGATGCATCGAGGAGCGCGTTCCGCGTTCGAGCGGCGCTTTAATCGCGGGCTTGTGGCGGTCGATATTTCGCCCGAGGATGGCGGCTTCGTCGAACAGTACTGCCAGCTTTGCCGAGCGGTGTTCAAGGGCTACGCCGACACGCCCAAGCCGTACTGCTTCGACTGCACCCACGCGCAAAACGAGTACGCCAACAAGGGCATCCGCATGAGCATGGATGCCACGGGCGAGGATTCAACTAACCCAGCGCGAGTTCGCGATGGTACCCATATCTACAACATGGGGTTGCCGGCGACCGATGTGGAGTACGGCAAGCG
>CAIYET010000673.1 GCA_903925285.1 Candidatus Hydrogenedentota bacterium
AGTACATTACATTCGACGGGACGAAAGTCGAGGTAAATGCACGCAACGATGGGATTATCGCTATCTTGGAGGACCCGAAGGCGTTAAAGCCGGAGAGCGTGTCAGGGGTTATATCTATAAGCCAAGAAATGGCAGCCCATTAGGGGGGTGTCATATAACCGCTTATTGATTCTCGAGTATCACGATAAGTCATTATCAGATAATGTGTTACGATTCAATCCGGTACAAATTGGCGAGTGGCTGGACGATTTGCTGGTACGGAATGTGGTGCGGACTCACGAGGCCTTGGCTGAGTACGTCAGCATGTCGCGCACGCGGGTTGGGCAGTTCTTGGCGCTGGCGGAATTGCCTGCGGGGACGAGGGCCAAACTCAGGGGGATGCCCGACTTGAACGAATATCAGATTCGGGGGATGACAGGGAAAGAGAGTCTCTCGGTCTCATCGTCAAATTGAGGCTTTCTGAACTTTTAGCCCTACCTATATGCCCATGACCCGTCGCGAGATGTAATCTCGCCAGCGATCAGGCAGACACCGGACCAGCACCGACTGGATGCGGGAGTCTATACCGACGCGATAGCGCGTTTTGGGGCGGCGGGATTCAAGCGCATGACAGACTGCGCGTGCGACCCGGTTGGGCGGGATTGCCATTCTTTCAACCTTATCAGTAGCTAAACGCAAAGCGGCAAGGGGACGTGCATACAGTGCTTCCATCTCCGGAGGCATGTGCGCTTGAAGGCTCTCGATGTCGGCACGCGACTTCTCCAAGATTGGCGTGCGGACACAACCGGGTTCGACAATGGCCACGCCGATTTCCCAAGGACGTAACTCGGTACGCAGGGCATCCACAATCCCCTCCAGCGCGAATTTGCTTGCTCCATACGCGGCCAGGAAAGGCTCACACCAGAATCCCGAATTGGATCCCATCACCACTACGCGGCCATGGGCGATGCGCACCAGGGGCAAGAAGGCCTGAATCATTCCAATCACCCCCAGCACATTCACGTGAAGTTGCCGCTCTATATCTTCCATAGGCATAAATTCCAGCGGCCCCGCGACCGCAATGCCCGCGTTGTTGACCAAGCCTGCTAGTCCCGCGTCGCCAACAATGTCCTGCACGCGCTTTTCAGCGTCAATGATCTGGTCGCGACGTGTAACGTCGAGCAACAATGGCGTTATTGCTGGTCCTGCCTTTGCCACCAGCGCCTCACCGTCTTGAGCTTTCCGCACGCCTGCGAAGACATGCCACTTACGACCAGCCATTTCGAGCGCGCACGCCTCGCCGATACCTGTCGAAGCCCCGGTGATCAAGACGTACCTTGTTTCTTCTTTGGCATTCATTACGCTTTGTCTTTCTCTCCAGTCTTGCGCACAACTACTGCCCCGCATCGTCATGAACCCTACGTCAAATCGTATCCATTCTTATCCTCGCAGCGCAACGCGGACGGCTCTGTCACAGTTCGTGGGGATGAGCCGGACGAGATGGGAATTTCTTGGTGCTGGCGGGATTGCCGGCGGCGACGAGGGCCAGACTCAGGGGGTGCTGGCAGCCAACTGAAAAGCGGGTGGTGGCTGGACTGAAAGTCTTGTCACGGTTGTGATTCGGAGAGCAGCCGTTCAGCGACAGACCATAAGGCGGCAAAGTAATCGGGGCCAGGATGAATCCCGTCCGTCTCCTCGTATAAAGGGCCTTGGCGAAGGACACAAGCCCTCGTGATTCGGGGAATCGGCTCATGCAACGGAAGACTACCAAGGCGTACCCTGCCGCGACAAACGCAAGTCGTCAATGTACTTCTGCAATTCCTCTGGAGTTCCCGTATTGAAACGGCGGCCGACCCCTTCCCAAGCGTCAAGATATGCGTTCAAGTCATCTGGTGTGTTCTTGCCGTATTTCTTGGCCAATGATTCCCACTGGTCAAAATATGAAGTTAACTCCTCGGGCACTTTTTTTTTGAAATGGGACTCAATCTCCGACACCTCTTTGACGCGCTTCAGGACCTCATCTGGTGATGCCGTGCCGGACTGACGCGCAGGATGCTGGCGGAACCGTCACGCTAACCCACAT
>CAIYET010000674.1 GCA_903925285.1 Candidatus Hydrogenedentota bacterium
AGTGCCTACAGCCTAAAGCCTAAAGCCTAAAGCCAAAAAGAGTATGGAAAGGGTCAGGTCTTACGAAAGTCAGAAAGTCGAGACCGGAGACATCCGACAAGCACGCTCCCCATCGGGCTGCTGAGAACATCGGGCCAGCTTCGGGCGTTTCCGACGCGCCGACATCACAAGGCCGCTATCGACCCGTGTTCAGCCTCGTTACAAACGAGTGGTTTGTCCTGGGGCTGATCCTGTTGCTGGGACTGGGGCTTCGGCTGTGGTATTTGTCGGAAATCGTTCATAGTCCGGATTTTGCGGCGCCGCAACAGGATGCGGACGTTCAGGATTATCAGGCGCGTGCAATGGCGACAGGGCATTGGACCGTGCGCCCGGGCGAAAATGACCCGGAGATCCGCACGACGCCGTATTTTCGTCCGCCGGGCTATCCCTATTTTCTGTCCGTCATCTATTATTTTACGAACGGAAGCTACTTGGCGCCTCGGATCGTCCAGATCGTTGTGGGCCTGGCGAGCGTGGTACTGATGTATCTATTCGCACGGGGTATCTTTGGCTGCGGCACGGCAATGGTGGCGGCTTTGTTGACATCGGTGTATTGGGGCTTCATCTACTGGGAAGGGGAACTGAACGATCCGGCGTTATTCGTGTTTCTGGGACTGTGCCTGATGCACATGTTGCGGCTGTGGCGTCTGAAGATGACATTCACCCGGGCATTTGCGGCGGGCCTGATTGTGGGCGCTTATGCTCTGATGCGGCCCAACATCCTGTTGTTTGGCCCGTTCATCGCGGCGTGGATGCTGTGGGTGGCTTGGCGGCGCAAGGTCCCTCCTCGGATGATTCGATCTTGGGCGGGCCTCGCGCTGGCCCCACTGTTGGCGATTGCGCCGGTCACGGTACGAAACTATGTGGCATCGGGCGAATTCGTGCCTATTTCGACCTATTTTGGCGAGAACTTTCTCATCGGCAACGGTGAGGATTCGGATGGAATCACGCCGTGGACGCCCTACCTGCAAGAGTTGGAGGGCACGGGCCATTGGTCGGTATGGGTCTATAACAACGTCGTCAAAGGACTCGGCAAGGAATTGGGGAGACCCAACCTGGGACACGCTGAAGCCTCTTCCTATTTCTTCCACAAGACACTGGAATTCGTCAAGGGGCACAAGCTTCGAACGCTAAACTTGGCGCTAAAGAAGTTGGTGCTGTTCTGGTCGCCGCTCGAGATCACGTGCAACAAGGTGGTTCAGGACGAGAAGGATTTCTACCCGCCGCTGAAGTACCTTCCAGGTTTTCCGGTGCTGCTGGGGCTTTTTGTGGCGGGGAGCGTGCTGCTGGGATACGGGCTGCTCCGGCGGCGGTTGGGGGCGTGGCCCGACGGCACGCGGGAAATGACCGTTCTTGGCGTGTCGTTTGTAGTTGTGTACTATGTCAGCTTTATACCCTTCTTCGTCAACGGTCGCGCACGCGTGCCCGTGATACCGTTTTTGATCCTTATCGGGGCGTATGCGGTGTGCGTCGCGTTCCGGGCGGCGGCTGGCCGGGCCTATGTGAAGGCGGCGTTTGGCGCGGGCGTTCTCGCCGTGTTGTGCGTGTGCAGTGGGATTCAGTGTGTCGCGTATGTTCCGGATCACGCGCGTTGGTATTACCAGCGCGCGGACTCGGCCTTGCGCCTGAACCGCGTGGAGCAGGCCGTCGAGGAAGGGCGGAAGTTGATTGGGTTGGGCACGGGCATGCCGTATATGCACCAGCAACTCGGCCAGAGCCTTGTGCGGAAGAATCGTTTCGACGAGGCCGTCGAGCAGTATCGCGCGGGGTTGAAAGCGGATTCGGGGTTCCAGGACCTTCACTACTTGCTCGCGGGCGCCCTTGCGAAGCTCAAACAAAACGGCGAGGCCATCGAACAATATAAGGAGGCATTGCTGTTGAACCCGAACGACGCGCGGGCGCACCACGGGTTGGGCGCATTGCTGGCGGAGACGGGCGAAACGGATGAAGCGATCAAACATTTTGATGAAGCGCTTCGCGTGGCGCCACATTTCGGGGCTGTACTCGAGAAGTTGGGCCGACTGTTGGTCGCGCAAGGCAAGGCGCAGGAGGCCCTCGCCCGGCACGAGGCCATAATTCAGGCTAACCCGGCGTCTGCGGAAGCCTACTACCACTACGGGCGTGAACTCACGGCGCAACACAAACTTCCCGAAGCCATCGCGGCGTTCGAGAAAGCCATCGAACTCGACCCGAATGACAAGACGGCTTACACGGATTTGGCCGTGATCCTCGCCAGCCGGGGCAAGCCGGACGAGGCGATGCGGTTGTTTCAGGAAACGTTGCGGATAGACCCGGGTTATGCGTATGCGCTGGACCAATTGGGACGTTTGCTGGCGTCCC
>CAIYET010000675.1 GCA_903925285.1 Candidatus Hydrogenedentota bacterium
CTACTCGTCGCCCGGTATCGAGGCATGATGCCTGTCTTTGATTGGCATGGTCGCAATGTCTATAATGCAAAAATTAGGAGAGCGCGCCGAGAGCATTGCTCTTGTGCGGAATCGTGGGTAACTTTCGTGAAGTGATCGCAGAGGGGATCTTTGTGGTCTTGGATTTCTGACTGAAGGAAGGAGACAGACGATGGGTAAGGCGATTGGAGTCGTAGTTGCGCTTGTTCTCGTAGCGGGGGTGGTCTTCTATTTTGTGAGCGACCCTTTCAAGACAAAGGTCGACGTCAGGATGGAGCAGGCCACTAAATGGACGCCGGAGAATATTCACAAAGATCCGGCCGGTTATATGGCGTTTGCCGTCGGGCAGGCCGACAAAACGGTCGAGGCGCTCAGTGCCCGGCGTATCGGGTTGAGTCAGCAAAGAAGCAACAATGACAAAATGCTGCAAAAGGCGTCGAAAGATCTCGATACGGCCAAGAAACTTTTCGATCAGTTCCGTGCAGCCTACAAGGAGGCCAGCGCCGCGAATACGTGGCCCAAAGAAGTGGCAGGCACGCAATATCAAGAAGCAGACCTTAAGAAACAGATTATGTCCCTGAAGGGCAAGGTCGATAGTCTTGAACAACAGACCACCCAGCTTGCCAGTATTCAAAAGACCATCGGAACCCATTTGGATCAGCTTGACCAGAAACTGACCGACACCAAAACCACAAAAACGGATCTTGCCCAGAAACTGGAAATTGTTAAGGCCAACAAGGCAATCGAAAACATCGATTCCTTGAAGTCCGATGTTGACGCACTTGCTGGCGTGGCTGATTTTCTAACGCAAACGGAGAAGACTCCCAGTGTTGACCAGTTAATCCAACAGCAGCAGTCGACCGTGTCGGATGCCGATTTCAACAACATTCTCAATGCAAAATGATAGGGATGCGTGAGTATGGGACGATTCCTGATAGCACTGCTGATTCTGGCCGCTGTGGCGGGCGGCGTTTTCTACTTCGTGCGTCATCCGATTTCCATCCAGACTCGTAACGAACCCAAGAAGGCGACGGAATGGACGCCGGAGAGTATTGCGAAAGATCCGATTGGTTATCTTGCCTCTGCTGGCGATCAAATCAAGCAGGCAGTGGATTCGCTTAATAGCCAGAAGAATTCACTTTCCCAACAGAAGAACACTGCCGAACAGCAGGTTCAAAAGAACGCTAAGGACCTCGAACAGACTCAAGCTCAATTTGAGGCTATGCGCGATGCCTATAAGAAAGCGATTTCCGGCGGTTCTTGGCCCGTGGAAGTTTCAGGCAAAGCGTACCAAGAAGACGAACTTAAGTCGCAGATCCTCTCGTTGAGCAAGAAGGTAGACAGCCTGGAGGCCCAGAACAAACAGTTCAATCAGGTTCAGCAGACCATCAGCACACACGTGGCCGATCTTGAGCGCCGCATTACGGAGGCGGAAGCGAAAAAGGCCGAACTGGCCCGGCAGGCTGAGCTCGCTAAAGCGAAGAAAACCTTGGACAATCTCGAATCGTTGCAGACAGATATCGATGGTCTGACTAATGTTGCAGGTTCGCTTGACGCCCCTGGGACAACGCCCTCGGTTGACCAGCTCATCGAGAAGCAGCAGACCAAAGGTACAGATGAGGATTTCCGAAATGCCCTTCTGCGTGAATCTCGTGGCGGCAACAAGACGAAGTCTGCTGGCGCTTCTTCTTTGGGCGATGGCCCGTTCTTCGATCCTCAAGGCAAGCCCCTGATTTGGTACCACATTACCGAGACAGGCGATTATGAGCTTTTCTCGCGCCCCGGCACGCATCCCACGCTAGGGGTACCGCTCGAACCGATGACGCCCGAGGCCGCCAAGACCTTCGCTGCGTGGAAAAAGGACAAGACCAAACGGGATGAAGTTGCGAAGGCCGAAACAAACAAGCAAGCAAAGTCAAAAGACGATGATGCTTACCGCAGCCGCTACATCAATTTGAATTCGATTCCGCAGGGTGGCCAAGTGGCGCTATTGGTGGTTTCCGGCAAGGGCAATGCGGCTCAGCTCGCTACCCAGGGCATTGGTGAAATCTACCGTGGCAAAGGGTTTCAGGTTGTTCCAAACGCTTTTACTGGCGCATTTGTACAAGGCGACTTGTTCGAGCGGGCATTCAGCGGCGATGCGTCGGTGCTTGGTAAGCTTCAAATCGCGGATCGGGCGGCACGCGTCATTCTCGCCAAGGTAAGCCTCAGCGTGCCGAGGCCGACGGGCACTCAAAACTTGACAACCGTTGACGGCACGTTGTCGGTTTGTGTGTCAGATGGCAAAGGGAATGTCCTTGTAAGGAAAGATTACAGCGTACCCGGCGCAGGTGTCGACGCGGATTCCGCTGGACGCGCCGCCACCGAGCGACTCGGTGAAGCGGCCAAGAAGGATGCGGCAAGCTATCAATGAGCACGAAAGTGCGGGGTGTTCTGCACAAAAAGGAATGAGACCATGAATAGAGTGTCGGTTAGACGAAACACATTCGTTCTGTTTGGTGTAGTGCTTCTGGCGGCGCTATTTGTTGGCGATGTTTTCGCGGTGGCTTTTGCCGACGCGGCGTCAAGCAGATACCAGGTAGCCAAGAAAAAGAAAGACAAGAAGGAAGACACCCAGCCTTCGGTCGCGCCTGACACAAGTGTGCAGACGGCCGCTCCGGCAGCGTCGACGAGTTCAAAATCTGAACTCGATATCAGGATGGAGTCGTTGGCAAATCAGATTGCCAAGAACTTCACGGGGGGCGGCAAGATCAAAATCGCGGTGTTCAACTTTGTCGACCTACACGGCAACACCTCACAGCTTGGGATGTTTATCGCGGAAGAGTTGATTACCCGCTTGTTCCAATGCGGATCTTTCGAAGTAGTTGAGCGGCGATTGATTGACAAGGTTCTTGAAGAACAGAAGCTCTCAACGACCGGGCTTCTCGATGCTGATACCGCACAAAAGATCGGAAGCGTATTGGGTGTCAAAGCTATCGTCACAGGAACGGTCACGGATCTCGAGTCGGCAGTCAAGGTAAATGCACGCATCATCAGTGCGGACACGGGAACGGTTACTGCCGCAGCGGGTGAAACCATAAACAAGGATAACGACGTTTCCAAACTACTTGCAGCGCTCAGACCGGCACAGACGGCAGCGGCAGACTCTATCAAACCGGATGCAAGTGCAATATCTTCCAAGACATCACCGGCATCCGCGCAGCAGCCGGTTGAACCAAAGTTGTCTTCAGGTACATTCTTCAGTGAAGACTTTTCAACGGTAACAAATGGCTATATTCCAGCCGGCTGGGTTGGCGGGGATACATTCGTTGTGGCGGATTCCCAGAAGCGACCGGGGACAAAGGCTCTTTCGACCGCAACTCCGGGGCCACATGCCTTCGTGATCCAGAACATACCCTTTCCAGATGATTGGGTATGGGAAGTTCAGATGAGATTGCTCGTTTCGTGCTGTGATCCAGTTACTTTCGATCTCGGAGATCTCTCCGTCGGGTTCCACACCAACGGTGATAGCTGGCTTCAGAAGAGCCTCTTCCAATGGGATGATAATGCATTATGTAATCAGATTGTTGTCTATACGATTGAGAAAAAGGGTGACGTGTTCCGAGTCATGATAAATGGCAAGCAGTTCTCAATGGTGCGCATTCCAGGCTTCAAGAAGCCCAGCAGTTTTCGTTTCGGCTTCAAAGAGAACGGTCAAAATGCCTGCGGGATATATAAGATTGAGGGGCGCCCACTTTAGATGCTTCGGTTGTAGAACGCGCACAGGTCGCAGTCCTGTTTATCAAATCGACGTTCGGTAAATACAGAGGAATGAAATCTAGGATGAAATACGTTCTTCGTATAGGGCGCGTTATGAGCGCAATCTCAGTAGCTGCATTCGTACTCTTCGGAATTCTTCCGAATCGCTCGGAGGCGGCAGCGTATACTTCCCAATCATTTTGCGCTCTTGTTCTGCAATTTCATCTTGCCGGTTCGTCGGGTACAGATGCAGAAACTTCCCTCGATGTGAAAGTCCAGTCCCTCGTGGAACAAATATCGAAGAGTTTCACCGATTCAAACAAGATCCGGATCGCCGTCTGTAGCTTCGTGGATCTTGACGGCAAACCTTCGGATTTCGGCATTTACTTGGCAGAGGAACTCATCACGCGACTGTTTCAATCGGGGCGGTTTGAAGTAGTTGAGCGCCGACTTCTCGATAAGGCATTGGATGAACAGAAATTATCAGCGACAGGTATTCTTGATGCTGCATCCGCACAAAAACTGGGCAGCGTTCTGGGCGTACAGGCCATTGTTACAGGTACCCTTACAGACCTTCAGTCAACAGTGAAGGTGAACGCCCGCATCGTATCTGCCCAAAGTGGTTCCGTGTTTGCCGCCGCATCCGAGACCATTAGCAAAACTGGAGATGTTTTTCGCCTTATGTCAAATACGGCAGGAGTCGCCAGTCAGCCAGAGGTAGTCGCGAAAGAAGTACCCGTCTCAAAGAAGGAAACCGGGAAAGCTGAAAGGCCAGCGCCAAGCGGACGTTTTGCCAAACTGGAATCGGGCGTCATAAAGGATTCTTCGACGGGACTGGACTGGTATGTGGGCCCCAAGAAAATGTCCCTGGGTCAAGCGATCAAGTGGACTCATGGGCTGGATATCGACGGTGGCAACTGGAACATTCCGACGCTGGACGAGCTGAGGGGACTCTACCAAAGAGGAACGGGGAAGCATAACATCGACCCTGTCTTTGAACCCAGTTGTAGAGGAATAATATCCAGTGATTCCAAGGGAACTCCCGAGGGTCTGGGTGAAGGATGCATCTGGTACTTTGATTTTAAGCGCGGGGAGGAAAGTGCCTGTGGAGCGCTATTCCCCAAACTCCCAACATCCGGCATGGGTGTTTTCGTGGTGCGCCAGGGCAAGTAGGAGGTATTTGAAATGAACGAAGAAGAGATAGTGCTGTTTGACCCACGACGAACCATTGCTTGCGGAGCTCTTGGCGTCGTGCTCGCACTCACCATGGGGTTCCTTTACTCACGCATGGCGGAGGGTGCCTCCCAGGGATATGTTGTATGTTCTTCAGTCCTGATTTGTTCAGCTCCGTCCGGGGGTGCAGGGTCTGAACTGGATGTAAAAGTCCAGTCCCTTGTTGAACAAATATCGAAGAGTTTCACCGAACCAAACAAAATCAAGATCGCAGTCTGCAACTTCGTGGATCTTGACGGCAAGCCTTCGGATTTTGGGATCTACTTGGCAGAGGAACTTATCACACGACTTTTTCAATCAGGGCATTTTGAAGTAGTTGAGCGTCGACTTCTGGATAAGGTATTGGATGAACAGAAATTGACGACGACAGGTGTTCTTGATGCTGCTTCCGCACAAAAACTGGGCAGCGTTCTGGGCGTCCAGGCCATTGTTACAGGTACCCTTACAGACCTTCAGTCAACGTTGAAGGTGAACGCGCGTATCGTATCCGCCCAAAGTGGCTCCGTGTTTGCCGCCGCATCGGAGACCATCAGTAAGACCGGTGATGTCCTGCGTCTGCTTCCACAAGCTGCTACGCAGACATCTTCTCCGCGCTCAACCGAATCAGCCGAGTCATCGAGAGTTGCTGGCGGAGGCGCTACGTCAGCGCCTAAGACACCTTCGGTTGTCCATGCAGGACCGCGTTTCACCAAGTATGATGATGGAGTCATTAAGGACTCAAAGACTGGATTGGAATGGCATGTCGGTCCAACAAAAGTAAACTTCGATGAAGCGACCTCCTGGGTTGCAGCTCTGAAAAGTGGTGGCGGCGCTTGGCGAATGCCTACCCTAAACGAGCTTCAAGGGCTGTATCAAGAGGGGCTTGGCAAACATAATCGCGATTTTGCCTTTGAACCGTGCGGCGGATTCATTTGGGCTGGTGATACGAAGACGCTCTATGATCACAGTATCACAATCAATGGTCACCCCCGTGAAGTTACCGGCAATGGGTTCGATTTCAAGACTGGAAACGTATGTGGCAGTTCCGTGGCTTTTAAGGGATTTTTGCTAAAGAACGGCGCTTTTGCCACCCGTTCCGCGCAGCGATAGGAAGTCGCCATCCGGCCGGTGCTGAGTTCGTGATTGCCGTTGAGTTGATGCGTGGGTACCTGTGTTCTCGATGAGGGTAAACAGCGGGTGTTGTGCTTCAGCATGAGAGATAGAGTTGTCAATTACGAAGCTACCATAACGATTGAGAAGTCCGGGACAGACCTTGTGGCAAAAGAAAGGACGACGCGAGACTCATGAAGGCTATCGGCTATGTTGCATTGGTTGTTATTGCTGTCGCAACGTCAATTACGGCTGTAAGTTCAGCTAAACGTATGCTTGGCGAACCTGCAGAATTGGCCCCAAGCGATGTTGAGCGCACTTTGAGAGATTTCTTTGGCAAAGAGCATTGGAATCTCGATGATTTCCAGGGTCTCTATCACGGCTCTGGCTCGGAAAGTGCCACCGCGTACTTCATCGCAAGTCGCCCTCCAGAAAATCAGTACGACAAGGACACGAAAAAGTGGGGGTGGGCAAATCTGTTCTATCTGAGAGACAAGGGGTGGACCTTAAGATACATTGACGTGGGAAAAGGCAGTCAGACATGGGATGCTGATTGGAAGGTTCAACCATCTATTGCCTTTGGCAATCCGCCTTCGCCAGCCCCCAAAGCTCCAGCGCTGAATGTCCCGGTGGGCGAGAGCCGATGAATCCGCAGGAGTGCGCCCAGCCCCTATTCCGGCGAAAGCGCTGACTCCGTAGACATACGGGTTGCGGGGGCGGATTAGAACCGCCGATCTTCGGCTTGACCTTTGAGTTTCCGCAACCAACTTGTGCCGAAATTGAGCCATGAGGTCGATGAAACGCGGTTCCAATAAGAATCCCGGCTTGGTGCCTGGTGGCGCCTGTTTGAGAAGGCACCTCAAGTTCCGCTACCATCGAATCCGGGTAAGGTTACAATGGATATGATTCTGGCAGAGAACAAATTAGAGAAGAAGAATTCCCCCAAAGCCATCATCGTGGCAACTTTTGTTCTTTTGAGCCTTTTCGTAGCGGTTGCTGACGGAGCTGATGTTCCTGTCTCACAGTTCGACCATGACATTCAACTTCTGGCCCAAGAAGTCGCGTCCAATTTCTCCGGGACTGAAAAGATCAAGCTTGCGGTTGTCGATTTCGTTGAGCTACAGGGAACCGCTTCCGATTTTGGCGCATATCTGGCTGAACAGCTCACGACGGAACTTTTTAAGACGGGACGATTTGATGTTATTGAACGCCGTCTGATTGGCAAGCTGCTCGAAGAGCAAAAACTGGCAGCCACTGGTGTGTTGGATGCTGTATCCGCGCAAAAAATAGGTAGCGTTTTTGGCGTTAAGGCCATCGTTACCGGCACCTACACGCTACTTGCATCGCACGTCAAGGTAAATGCGCGGATTGTTTCTACCGATTCGGGCAATGTTTTCGGGGCAGCCGGGAGCCTTATGGAGGCGGGTCCGGAAGTGATTGCCCTGATGCCGCCTGGAACGTTTCAGCCAGTGGTCGCGCCGCAGCCACAAGACCAGCCTGCGCAATCTAAGGCTGTAGAAAAGACCTCCGCAAAACAGAAGAAGTCCAGCGCCGACAAGAAATCGGGTTGGTCGGCTCGAGACGCAGGAATATCGCTATTGTATAATTTGTTTGGGCCTCGACATTGATTTTCCGAATGTCGTTGCTTTTTGTTGGGTGCCGTCATCGGAGTGGATGTTCGAATTCATCAGACTATGCCTCAGTTTCTTGGCCGTGATATTCAGGTCTATCGCTCCCTCAAGTCGGCGGGTTTCCCATCCCCTACAAGCGCTGTGCCGCCTGATCCCGTATGGTCACGATATTTGGCCGATTCTAACCTGCATTGTTCACGGCGAGTTCCTTGATGCGGTCCTCCATTGCATCTCGCCGCGCGCGCAGTCAAGCGACATAACACATTGATCCGCCCATGCATGTACATATGTTTGAAAGACTCTACTCTCACGTCAGAAAGCCAATTTGAAAAAGAGAGATTAGGCGCTCTACTTGCCTGAAAGAATTCCGCGCATTTTTTCGCGCTCATCATCTTGCTGTTTACGTCTGTCAGCCAAGACAGCAGAAGTCTTTATATCATCATTTCTTACGGTTTCGATGAACTTGGGGTAAATGGCTTGAGAAGAGACGACAAGAAAATCCGACAACCAGAACACCATCCCAATCCTTTCC
>CAIYET010000676.1 GCA_903925285.1 Candidatus Hydrogenedentota bacterium
AAGAAAATAGCTTGTTAATTATCGAAGCCATTGCGTTTCCTCCAGACACCGAGCCATGACACGGACGGCGTTGGCGAGCGGACCAACCGGCGGGCGCGGCATCAATTCCATGCAACGGTCATGGAGTTCTTCGTAACCAGTACAACTCGGCGCGCAACAATCCCTGCTTAGAATCTCGAACATGATCACCCCAATGCTGAACACATCGGCCTGCGGATGTATGAGTCGAACACTGCCCGCGGAGAGCAGCTCCGGCGCCGCGTAGGGCGGCGTCAGCACCAAGGCATGACGAAAATCGGTCAGGGACACCTTTTGCTTCTCCAGCCCGTAGCCGTGGCGGGATGCCCCAAAATCCGCGATCTTCAGCACGCCGCGCACAAAAAGAAGGTTTTCCGGCTTCACATCGAGGTGGACAATGTTTGCACGGTGGATGGGCGAGATGACCTGGCAGATTTGGGCAAAGAGGCTGGGTCCCTGGGCACGTCGCGCCGCGTAATCGTCCTTGTTTTCAATCAGCCAGTCCCGGAGAGAGCCGTCCGCGCATTCCATGCTCAGGAAAAGTAGGTCCGCTCCCCGCCAAGAAGCGCAATGCAGGTCATATGCCCGTAGGACGTGCGGATGCGACCCAATCGCCGTGTACATATCGAGTTCATGGCGAAGCGCTTCACGAGCGACCTCGGCATCGCCATTCGGCGCGTGCGCAACCTTGAGCGCCACATCATGCAGACGCAGGTTGTCGTGGGCGTGCAGCACCGCTGCAAATCCACCCCTGCCCAAGGGGCCATGTATCCGGTACCGGCCATCGAGCAATTCGTCACCCTCGGTGATGCCGAGCGGATTATTCGGATCGGGGATTCGGTGGGACATGTAGCATTGCGACGCCGAACCGGAATTCCATTCAAGATTACTCATCTACGTGCTCCTGTGGCTCGGAGGACCGATGCCTCTATTTCGCAGGCTGCCGCAGTCACGGCCTCGCAGACGGCCCTGTAGGTCCGCCGGCTCCAGGCAGCCGTTTTACCCTCCGTGTCGATTCGACGATGGACATCGAGCACGCGGGCATTGTGTGCCGACGACTCGGCGACGGTGGGCGCGGCACCCGGTCCCGGACCGGTGTCCAGAGCCAGTACCGGCAGGGGACCCGATGAAAGAGGACGCAGCGGACACGCGAATACCCAGTGAGGACCGTTCAATCCGGTGTTCTCGCCGGCGAAGAGGGTCTCGCACCGATATCCACCGGAAGCATTCAACCACCAGACCTCGTGCAGGGTCAGGTCAGGCATGCCCGGGAAACGATTCGCGCCCTGTGAACGGCCCCAAGCGTATTTGTCCAGGACAAGATCGGGACGGTCTGCAACGTCTCCGGAGGCGATTGGGCTGAAGAACGCGACGGCGAACAGTCCACGCACAGGTTGTCCCAGAAGGTTGGCGGCCCCCACGATAATGTCGAACGGCAGTTCGTCGCCCAACTCGATGACGGCTTTGCCGGCGCGTGCCGCCTCGGCATAGTCGCGTAGCCGTTCCATCTCGTGGTCGGCCACCGCATTGGAATTTACGGCCGCAAGTTGCTCCGCAAGACGCAGGGCCTCTCCCCACTGGTGCAGTTCTTCGAGCAGGTCGAGGCGCCGCAAGAGTGGACGCAGTACGCGCGGGTCCTTTGCCTCGAGCTTGCATTTCAGGAGTTCCGCTTGCCGCACGCGAAGTTCCAGTTCGACAAGGCGTTCCATTGGCTCATTGGCTTGATTCTTTTGGGCCTGTTGGGCATAGATTTCCAGGGAAACCGGTTCTGCACCCAGCGTTATCAGGCGCCCGTGAAGTTCATACGCTTCTTCCGGCGGCAGGGAGGCGCCGCGGGATTCAAGATCCCGTGCGATGCGACGGATCGCGTCGGTCTTCAGCCGGGCCGTGGCGGCGTCCAGTTCAGCCGGAGAGGGTCCCGCCACGGAACGATAGTCCTTCTGGGGCAGTTCCCGGACAAGGCGTAGCGCCTCCCCCTCTCGCCGGCAGACATAGGTTGCGCCGCGGCTGTCGATGAACAAAATCGTTAGCGTTATCCCCGCGAATGCGGCGCCCGCAATGATATCCTGGGGGCCATGCAAAATGGTTGAAGGTTTCCCGGCGCGCTTATCCCTGAGCAGCACCAACCCGTCGGACAGCCCTATCGTCAGCAGACCGTCGGGAAGAGCGGACGCGGCGTAGCATTTGCCCTCATGGGCCGGACAGATTTCCACGCGCCGGGTCGAATGGACGTAGGTCGCCACATGCCCGGATTCGGTGGGATAGCTCACGGCTATCCCGAAACAGGGCACGAGATTGACCAGTGCACATCGTTCCGGGGGCGCAGGGCTTTCCACGACATCCACGAGCGTCCCGTCGGTTGTCCGCCATATGCGAATCCCCCCGTTCGCGCTTAGTCCCGTCAGGAACTCGTCCCGCGGCGCCAGTGCGCAAATCATCTGTCCGTGCGTGTCCAGCGCAACGCTGTGGGGTTTCGGTCCGTCCAGGTCATACCAGAGGTGCACGCCAGCGGTGTCGCTCTCCGCCAGGTAGTCGGGGGTCAGGCAGACGGATAGTTTCTGCGGTCCCTGGAGGCTTAAGGTATTCCATAGTATGGGACCGGCGCCAGGATCGTGAAAACGTTGCGTATAGCGCGTGATGCCTCCCCGTGTGCCATAGGCAAGCCCTTGGCCGTAGCGCGATATCCCATAGATGCCGTTACCGGGCGGGTGCTCGGCTATCGTTCGTACCTCGCCGGTTTCAGTGTTCACGACATCAAGCCGGGAACGTGCACTGGACGATCCCAGGACTGCCAGGGTGCCGAGCACAGGATCAATCATCGGCGGACTCCCTGGGCGGTTCGGATGCCGCGGCATGGCTGGCGCCATCCATCGGCCCCAGGTCGATCAGGTCCTCCACCGCCGAGCCCGTATTCGGCGACCACTGCCGGCGACGGCCGTATCCGACAGAGTCCTGTCCCGGTCCGCCCGGAAACAGGGACCGGCCCCTCTCGGGCGAATCGGGACGGCCGCCATTCGGGGACCAAAACGGCGGCAAGGCCGGCGAGGGGCTGCCTGACGGCGCAGATTCGGCGGGCCGAGGGTCTCCAGGTTCCCCAAGGGGCCACTTCTTCTCGGCAGCCCTTGCCAGGACGCGGCCAATCAACCCAAGAAGCTGTTTCAACTGTTGCCGCTGCTGGACCACCTTTTCGTACCGTGACTTCTGGGCGGCGTAGGCCTTGTCGTATTCGTGTCGCGGCCCCTCCAGGGCAAGCCGGTTCCGGTCGGCCGCGATGCGCGCCAGTTCCTGATGCCGTTTGGCGATTTCCCCCTCGAGCGCCGCGAGGTATTGCTTGCCAGTCGGCACGCAACCCTCGAGAGTCTTGGCTTCTTGAGCAGCGGCATGGTACAGACTCTCCGCGAAGGGACAGGATGACGTTCCGTCGCGACTCACATTGGGCAAGATATCGATCTTTCGGTTCAGACCTTCAGCCTGTTGCCGCTTCTCGTAGAGATAGTGGGGCAGGTTCTGTTCAACGTTGTGAGCCTGATACGGATCGGCCGAGCGGGAAAAGCCTTCGATCGACGTCGTCATGCTATTCGCCTCCATCCTCTACACGGGCACGCAGGTCTTGCCGATTTCGCTCCTTCTCCTCGATCTGGATGAGGTTCTTCTCGGCCTCGTCGTGCAGCAGCGCGATGTCTTCGCGGAGCGAATCCAATGACCGCTCCATCCGTTTAGCGACCTCGGTTAGTCGGACCCCGTCATGCGCGTCGGTCGCATGGTCAAGATCCGATTCGCCGGAACGCTCGCGCTCCACAAGTTCGTCTGCCCAGTTGTTGCCTGAGTCAACGGTCTCATCGAACGCCCGTTCACGTTCCCTGAACTCACGCGTGGCTTCGTTTCCGGCGTCTTCCAAAGAGTCCATTACCGCCGCCGCTCCTTCAGTTGTAATGATCAGGGCCAGCGATCCCCGTGTCTCGAAAGCCACATCTTTATCGTCGGCCGCCATCTCCATGCCGTCTTCTTCTTCTTGTAACTCGTCGCCAAGGTGCTCGGTAATCGATTCGATTTCACCGCGCGACCGGGTGTCATGCCTTTCTTTCATACGTCGTTCCTTTCCTCGTTCCAGATTTCACACAGCGTCACGACACGCTGTAAAACGCGCCTTGTCCTCAAAACCAACGGACTTAACGTTGTCTTGAACCAATCTTCGTAGTACTTCCGCTCATCGGCCCAAAACGGTTCGGCGCACGGCGGAAGCGGCGTCGAAGTCAGGGGTGTGAGCGAACGCGTCCGATAGCGCTCGTACGACATTTGCGTCTGCCGGGACAGCCGGCGGGCCTCGGCGGCGATGCGTTGAACTTTTGTGACTATTGACCTCCCGCCTGACTTGGCCTTCAGTATCCCCTCGATGCCGTGGAGCAGGATCCCGGCACGCGCGCTAATCCGGGCGATTTCCGCCGAGAGGTTCTTCGAGTGCGCGTGTAGTAGGTCGAGTTCGGACCGGAGACGTTTCTCCTGATTCTCGCGGTACCAACTCAGGTCTTGGACATGCTGGAGAATGGCGTCTTCCAGGGGCGGGTTTTCGAGGTGAAGGGCGCTCAGTGTGTCGATGACCTTGATCCGTGCCGCCTTAAAGTATCCCTCGGTCATCTGATAGCAGTATCCGGGCGTGAGGCGCGGCAGGTCCTCCTGCTCCAGGGGGCCCAGGCCCATCGCCGCCGCAGCCACTTCGATGTCCGCCGGATCCGTTTGCTTAAACGAAAAAATGGTGCCGCAGTTCTTCACGATCTCCGGGTGAACGGCGCCAAAGCTCTGGTCGGACATGATCAGCGACATCCCCATCCCTCGGGTTTCGGCAACCATCCTGGCCATGAATTCCCCGGTGTGTGCGAGCGAGTCCGGGGAGGACTCGGATGCTATGGCAGGGCCGTGTCCGCTGGGCGCCAGTCTGTGAAACTCGTCGATAAAGATCACGATATGGGGCCGGTCAGGCCGGTACGGCAACGTCATCGCATGAGCCCGGATCTTTTCGAGCAGGTCCGTTGTGTTGATGGCGAAACTCTGAGGGTCCAGTGCATTCATTTCGTGGACCGTGAAGGTATGAAACAGGCTAGGTATATCGGGAACGTTCTGTGCGCAGCGGGCGATGCGGCCTGCCGGGCCTATCGTGAGAGGGATAAACCGCGCGTCGAGCGCACCGCGAAGATCTGAGACGGTCTCCGGCGAATATCTCTTGGCGTAGAGCGCCGCTTCCGCGGCATCGTGACAATCGTCAAGAGTAGGCGGGTAGTCGCGCAACTCGAATTCTTTATACGTTCGATATAGGGACTCGGTCAGGATCGATTCCAACGGGCCCCCTAGCGCCATGGCCGCCTTGAATAAACGCTGCAAGGGGCCGATGTGACGGTACCATGATTTGCCGGCGCCCGCGAACGGGTTGTGACGGTAGGGCAAGATGTCGTTGCCGGGCGCGAAAAATTGCATGTTCTCGCCCAATGCACGCCACTCGGGCTCCTCCCGGTAACGCAGATGGACCATCGCCCTGTGGTCGTATTTGATTGGGAAAATCATCAGGACACCGATGTCGCCCTGACGCCACAGTTCAAGGGCGAGGCGCCAGTTAAGTGAGGTCTTTCCAGAACCTGGAGCTCCTCCGAGGAATGCGTGTTTGTTGAATACGTCCAGCCAGATGCCGCGGAGAATGCCGCCATCCGGCTCCGGCGAGACGTTTGAGAAGAAGTCGCTTTCGTAGCCGACAGGTATCAAGGTGCCGTCCGATCTGGGGATAGGGTCCGTGTCTTTCGTCGTTGTCCGGGGCGAGGAGTAGTGCCCTGCGACCGGAGGGGAAAAAGCCGACGCAAATTCATCGAGGGTTGTAAGGCTGCTCATCCGATGCAGCCCCTGACAGGCAGGGGGAACACCGCGTGGAAACAAGGATTCCAGGGTCGGAACGGCGACGACATCGAGGTCACGCGCCGCTTGCCGTGTTACTTTCGTGAATGGGTGATCGGGCGCAAACGGCACCACACGGAAGGAGCCGCCATCGAATACTTGTTCCGCGAACACCGAAGCAACCAGTTTCGCGGTGGCGGCAGAAGCCGCGAGCAGGCGCACGTTGAAAAGCAAACTTTGGGAAAACTGGGTCTGGACAATATCGCGAAGCGTATGCAGCACCTCGTCGGCCACGGTGTCTTTTTGGGGGGGATGAGGTGTTCGAAGGCGTTGGGGTCGAAACGAAGTCCTATCCTTTCCTATGAATTGGGGTTCGTCGGCTTCACGCGACCACTCGTCGAAGGGCGGCCGGTTGATAGCCGTGAGGCGCTCGGAGTAGCCGTTGAGATTCCGGTAGTCGGCTGACGTATCCGTGGAGGTCACCGCAATGTCGATGACGAACGGCTCGTCTACCGTGTCCAACACACGGTCCACCGTCGTAAAAGCCTGCAACGGACGCGCCACAAACGGCTTCACCACATAATACGAATCCGGGATGGCTGGATTGACGTCGCATCCGTGGATCGGCGACACGACCGTTTCCAGTCTCACAACGTAGACTGCACAGGTCAGGTCAGACCAAGGCGGCTCTTGCGGCGGGTCAGCCGACCCATATTCGTAGTACAGGCTTAGCGGGCCGCGTCTCATCCATACGTCCAGGTTGCGCGCCCTGGTTGTGTCCGCGGTCTTGAGATTTAGGGAAACGTGTAGACGGGTTTGCCGGGCGGCGACGTCTTCCACGGGGTTAAACAGGAAGCGCCATGTTGCTGTCACGGATTCCGAGAGACTATCGACGACCTGCCGGAGCAACTCTTGCGCGCCGCGGAAAATCGCTTTGAGCACGTCACCGTCGGCCGTCGCCAGGTGGCGGGGGCTTTGCACGTCGGGCATCGCCTTGATTGGATACACAAGATGCACTTTTTCCATGCCGTCTCCTTTCAGGTAGGGAGAGAGGCGCGAGAACCGGCAGGATTGCAGTGCATCACACCCGGGTTCCTGCGCCCCTGTTCCCGCGTTGGCAAAATGGTTCGGGGTGGCATCACTGGAAGCAGAAAAAACATGCACGCTGCTCGCGGGCAGCGCCAACCACAAAGAAAACATAAGGGCCACGCCAATGAGGCGTTGCCTATTGCTTGGGATTCCTGAGTTGTTTGCCTTTGTCTTCATATCGTGTTCCTCAAACCGGCCACGGTGTTTCGGCACGGCGGTGCTTGTATCAACCGCGTCCAAGCCATGTTTCGTATTCCTGGTAATACCGGATTACACGTCGGACGAAGTCTTGTGTCTCTGGGTACGGTGGAATGCCTCCGTGTTGTCGCACAGCCTGCGGGCCGGCGTTGTACGCTCCTACGGCCAGGGAGAGGTCTCCATTGAAAGCGTCTATTTGCTGTGCCAAGTAATGGCTTCCCCCGGCGATGTTCTGTATGGGGTCGAAAATATCGGTGACGCCCAATGCTGCGGCGGTACCAGGCGCGAGCTGCATGATCCCCTTGGCTCCCTTCGACGAAACGGCGTTGGGGTTGAAGTTGCTTTCCGCCCGGATCACGCCCAGCACAAGCGCGAGACTGATACGGTAGAGTTGGGCATAGACGGATGCAACGTATCGAATCTCGTCGTAAGAGAGCGTTCGCCCTACCATGTTACCGAGTTGGGCGGGTACCTCTATCTGGTCAAGGGAAGTGTTCTGGACACCAAAACATGGATCTGGCGGTCTCGTCTGTTCGAACCTAGACGTGCGCACCGCGGGCGGCGTCGGCAGCGTGGCCGGCGACAGAGATGCTGAGACGCGACGCACATGCGTAGACGAGCGGATGAATCGAGCGAACTCTTCACGTTGCGGCGGTGGAATGTAGGTGCGTTCTGGAAGGGCAGGCGTAACTCGGACGTAGACGGTAATTCGCCGAGCCTGTTGCGTTGGCATGTTGGAAAATCTGGGGGCGGCCAGGGGTTTTCGGACAAGGTTCTCGCCGTCGGGCATCCAAGCTTGCCTTCGCAGATTTTCATGCGGGAGAAGTGAAGCCGGGCTTGGATTGTGTGCGGTTTGACGCGCGTAGAGGTTGATGAGGCCGCCGTGTTTGGGAAATCGGCTTGCGAGTGAATCGAGCACCTCTTGTTCCCGGCGCTCTGAGGCGGCTATCAGGTTCGTCAGGCTGCCCCGTTGCCGCGGGGCCATTCGCACGTCCTGGCCAACAGCCTGACCGCACAGCAGGGTCAGCACGACAAGTAATGCCGGCAGCACAACGCGTTCCCAGTTCGCAAATCGCATGTTCATTCCGTTCTTTCCCTACCCGGGGTCATTCCCGGCGTGTCCTTGCCTCGCTGGCGCTGGATATCTCCCGGTCCCTCACGGCCTGCGGCGACATCATCACGTAGAACTGGTAGTGGGGACTTTGTTCGGGCCGTGCGAAGAGGACATGGCCGCCGTAGGCAAGGCGCCGCATGCAGGCAAGAATACTGAGGACGCTTCTGTCCGGGTTCAGCTGCGGGCATTGGTCCATGAAGTGGTTCATCGAGATCTGCAAGAATGACTCCATTGCGTTATCTCCTGGGCAAGAATCGCCCGCGCCGCAAGTCTAATCTTCCACAGGTTGGGCATCGTTCCACGCGCTCAGCGACGAGGTCGCCGCTCAACTCTTGAAGGAATCGCCGCGTGGCCACACTCAGTCGGTTCGAATGGGTACCAACTCGAGAAATGGCCCCCACGATGTCCCATAGCGTGCCGGATGGACCGGTTTCATCTTCTTCAAGCGCCTGGAGGATGTCGTTAATAAGCTTTTTGGGAAAGCGGAGCCTTTCTCCAACTGAACGGATAAGGGCGGCGCGGTTATCCAGGCGCTCATCAGCCAGAAGGCGCACGGCTTCCATCTTGGCGCCAAGCTCGCCCCACGCGGATTTCGCCATCGCCTGGATTCGCTGCAACATCCGATCGGGGTGGTGGACGGCAGCGCGACGAAGCCGTAAAGGTACAGCGTCTGTATGTCGACACACCTTCATCAGCATCCCGTTGCTGCAGACCTTTCGGTACAGGTACGATTCAATCTGGGTGGCGAAGGCGCCGCTGTCGGAGTGCCGAATGTCAATGCCGGCGTAGACAATGTCGCCGACGCGGGCCACCGTCGCAAGCGACTGGGACACGATGGAGACCCGGACCTCCCCGTTGAGGGAGAAATGCGGCACTTCAAGTTGGGCCTCGTCGATATCGCCCGGTTTGGCCTCAAGCGTTGCGTTCAGAACATCATCACCAGCGAGGCACGCAAGGCGCGGGTCCACAATTCCCACGCAACATTCTCCGTCCTGGACAATCAGGCCGGTGCGATGGTGAAGCTTCCGCGCTTGAATCGCATTCCTGACGGCGTCCAAGTAGAGTTGGTCAAACAGGAACTTCTGGATCTTCGGCCGCGCGTGCGCAAAAAACTCAGTCGGGATGTTGGCCCGATTGGCGATGACTTTCCGGGCGTCAGAACCGAGAGTGAAGGTTTCCCCATCGATGCGGAGCCGGCCATCGTCGTCTAGTTCGGTGGCTTCCGTCGGGACTTCGATCCGCGCCAACCGGGGGCGACGCTCAGCCAAGAGATCCCGAACAGCGTTTAAGGACTTCACCGCAGTTTCTCCTCCGCGCCCAGGATGCCTTTGGCGGTCATGCGTGCGCGGTTAGTGGTCAAGGCAAGGATGGCCGTGTGTGCGGCGCCGGGGTGGCAGTTGTTCTCGGGGTGGCAGCGGCCTTGGGCGTTCGTGTAGGCGCGGTCGGGGAAACCTACCTGGGTTCTGCTTGAGCCCTGCGGGCGTGGTATACTGAGGCCCGGAAGGAAGCGAGAATGTCGTCCGCCACGGTCCCGGTGATTCTGCTCACGAGCGCTTAAGACAGCTATTGTCCGTATGGAACTCTTGGTCATGAAAACCACACTCAATATGTCCATTTTGATCGGATTCCGTGGATGCATCCCATCTCGGGTGCGCACAACTTTCATCAGAAGCTCTCTGTTCCTATGTACCACAAAAAAACGCGCCTGTCAAGGTCTAAGTGAGTTACTCGCAACGACTTACGTGTATCTTGGATTGCAGAGGTCGGGCACGGAGATCTCCCTAGATCAAGCGGGTTCTTGGCTGGCAACGCTTTAGATATTGCAGAGGTCGATTACAGAGGTTGTTCCTCGTGGCACGTCGCCGATCAGAAGGTGAAAGGTTAAGTGGGCTTGACGATTCCGTCCCCGCCAAGATTGCGTTTGTTGTGGACGCGGACAAGGACGGCTGGCTCGGAAACGAGCCCGGGCAGGAGATCCGGTTCGTTTCCGTGTCTTTGGACGGAAAGACGTGGGGGCCTCTTCACCCGTGTGAAGAGCCAAATAGGGAGTACTGGCGTCGTGTCTTTCTGCTCATCGCCGAGTATTACGAACGGTGGCGCGTCCTCGGACCCCCGCGTCGATGGCCGCGCGAAGGCCGCTACCCGGTTATTATTCACGGCCGTGATCGCAATTATGAG
>CAIYET010000677.1 GCA_903925285.1 Candidatus Hydrogenedentota bacterium
CCTGCAACCGACACGATGCGCACGTGCGAGGTAGAGATAACAGCCGTGGATTGCGGCAATCGTAGCGTGGCGGCGTTCGTAGGCGCTTGTGCCCCGTCTGCCGTCTCACTACCGCCGCCCGCCGTGTATCCGCACGGGATTACTGCACCCCACGTGGGCGTCTCAACCGAATACGTTCCGGTTGTGTCAACTGTAATCGTGCCGAGTTGGCACGTGTCGCGCATCGTCTCGGCTTGCGTCGATTTCATGCGTGCGATCTCTGTGCTCGAAACGGGTCTCATATCTGTGCGTCCGCGTTGTACACGTAGGGGTTGTACTGGCCGTCTTCGCACTCGACGCCGACGGTCAACATGTAACCCGCATTCATCGCGTCGATTTTCGCCGCCGCGAGTTGCGTCCGTGCCATATCGTTTACCTGTTGGCGGCTCATGCTGAGGCCGTCCGCCGAGAACGCGCAGTCGCCTGCGGTATGCGCAACTACGCGCCGCCAGATCGCCACAGCCGCGCAAACACGCGACTTGGAAACGGTCAGATCGCCAACGCTGGAAACACCCGCCAGAATCAGCGCATCGTTTACGGCCTCGCCAAGCGACGCGGCAACCCATCCGAGAGATACACCTACCGGCCCGATCAAATCGAGCATGTAATCCGCGAGCGTCGCCCGCGTGTACGTGGTTGGAATGTCTGAGATGATCGCCGCGGAAATGGCCGCCACGGACAGATTCGCCGTGACGTTCAGATCCGTGCGTGCCGCCGTGGCTACGCCGTCTGACCACTGGACAAACCGATACCCCGTTGACGCCACAGCCACGACCTCGGAACCGGACGCACCACTTGCAACGGTCTGCGTCGCGGTCCCTGTGATCGTGCAATGTGCATCATGCGAGTATGTGAGTGTCCAGTTTGCCATTACCGATTCTTTCCGTGCTTCGGCTCTTCGGCCACCGGCTCTTCGACGGGCGGCGCAACGGCGTCGGCTATGCGTGCCAACACAACCTCAATCGCCTCCGTATCGCGCAACCCACGAACCGCCGGGTCCGGATAGCGCGAATGCTCGAACGCGCCGTCAACGCCAAGCCCGGCCCCGATTCTTGCAAGGTGCGCCGCGATGGATTCGCGAGCCACTTGGAGTTTACCTGCCATAATCGCGGGCGTCATGATCATCCACCTCCCGGCGAGTAAACGCCGCCTATCACAATCCATCCGGTCCCGGTCTTATAGATGCACTGAATCGAGTCGTTTGTTGCTAGCGGGGCGTCTGCGCCATTAAGGGATGTGTTCGCTGCCGTCTTGATCGTGATCGTGTTCGCGCCCGTGTTCATTAGTTCGAGCAATGTCCCGTCGCCCGAGGCAGGCGTAGCAATCGCTATGGCCGTCGATGTGGTCACCGGACTCGCCGACGTTATCCATTGCAAGCTCGCCGTTGGAGTAATCGTCGATGCGCTCGTGACAGTCACAGCCGTCGCCGACGGAACCCATTTCACAAACGTGCCGGAGGTCTGTAGGCCGGTTGCCTCGATGGTCGTGCCCTTGATCGTGTTGGGAGTTCCAGATCCGAGCGTACCGGGCGCCGTCCACGGGACTGCGGCAACGAAATCCACTGTCGCGCCATTCACACGGCCAAAGAATCCGGCGACTGTACTCCATAGGTCGCCATTCACCGGTGAACTGGGAGCGGTACCGGCCGGAACGCGAAGCCCCGCCGTTGCCGTGCTCGATGCGGGCGTAGAGACGAGACCGCTCGCCGTCACTGATGTAAACGATGCGCTTGACGCCGTTCCGGTTCCGAGCGCGCCAGGAGCGGCGGCGCCGATCAATGGGCCAATGGTAGCACCATTGATCTGAACGTAAACGCCAGTGCTCGTTGTCCACATATTGCCGTTTACCGGCGAGGACGGGGCCGCTCCAGCGGGCATGGTAAACCCCGCCGTTGCGGTTGTGCTCAGTGGCGTACTCACAAGCCCCGTGGCGGTCAGCGCGGTAAACGTACCCGCTACCGGAGTGCCTGTGCCTATTGCAGCGCCTGGCGAGGCCCA